>CAIWTC010000150.1 GCA_903915485.1 uncultured Ignavibacteriales bacterium
CCGGGTAAATCTCATGAAATATATGAAATAGATTATTCGCAGCATTTTCCATAAGTAAGGAACCGGGAATTCCCAACTTTGTAGTAGCGAATTTATCTAATTCTCTTGCCTGCTGAGGCGTATTTAATGGAATCATTACTTTATACTAAAATCAAAAATGTTTTAATAATAGTTAATTCAACAAATTAATCAATTCAATTAATGAGCCTGGCATTACGCCTAATGCAATAACAAGCACGAGGGCAGCACCAATCGCCATCAAACCAGACTGTGATAACTCACCAATAGGAGCATCATCTGCAGGTTCACTGAAGTACATTAGCACGATTACTCTTAAATAAAAATAAACACTAATTACACTGGAGAGAACTCCGAACAACGCAAGCCAAACTTGATTAGATTGAATCGCAGCATAAAATATATAATACTTTCCAAAGAAACCTGCGAAAGGAGGTAAACCTGAAAGCGCAAACAAGAACACTGCCATCAGTCCTGCGAGCATTGGACTTCTGGAAGCAAGTCCTCTATAGTTTTCAATTTTTAAGAAGGACCCTTCACTATTTTCAAGCAAAGCAATAATTCCAAAAGCACCAATATTCATAAAAGTATATGCCGTCAGATAAAAAATGATTCCCGAAGTTCCATTCACATTTCCTGAAGCAAGACCAATTATCATATACCCTGCATGTGCGATAGACGAATATGCAAGCATTCTTTTGAAATCGCTTTGAACGATTGCAACAATACTTCCATACATCATTGACAAAACTGAAATCACTCCCAATATCTGGAGGAAAACATTGTTAGCGCCTATCGAAGTAACTCCTGGCATAATTAATAGTAATGCAGAGAATGCTGCAGCTTTACCCAGAGTAGCCATAAATGCACTAACGCTAGTTGGTGCCCCCTCATACACATCAGGAGCCCAAAGGTGAAACGGAAATGCTGCAATCTTAAAAGTAAATCCAACCAGGAATAAAAGAATTCCAATCAGGAATAAAGGATTCTTAGCCAATTGTAACGCATTTGAATATAAGTCAAACAACATTAGACTTCCGACTGACCCAAATATCAGAGCCAACCCATAAACAAGAAATCCTGTGGCAAATGAACCAAGTAAAAAGTACTTTAATGATGCTTCATTGGAAAGCATATTTTTCCTTCTGAATCCGGCAAGGATATAAAAGCATATTGACATTTGCTCAAGCCCGATGAAAATCATCACCAAACTCCTGGCACCTGCAATGAACATCATACCCAAAATCGAGGATAGAAGTAAAATATAATATTCGCCAAGATCTATTTCAATTTTCCTGATATAATTAAGCGAGATAAGCACCAACAGTGCCCCGCCAAAATTAAAAAGGAAATAAAACAGATGCGCCCTTCCTCCAATGTTCATCATACCATTGAAGATTCCGTTAATGCCATCAATTCCAATTTTTTGATTTATTGTAAACAAGGAATAATATCCGGCAATCAGTAGAATGAAGAAAGTTAGTATAGGTAATATTTTCTTCGCATTCGAAACGAACATTTCTATTACTAACTCCAGTAAAATCCCCGCCGCAATAATAATTAATGGGATTGAATAGTATAAATCTTTTAATTCCATATGAAATATTTATTTTTTATGAGTAATAATTACGCTGCCGTCATTTTCAAGACTTAATTCGATATGTCTGTGTGAAGGCAGACTAAAAATATCATCTTGTTTTTCAACTGCAACGGCTTGAACTAAACAAATGCCTGCTTCTGTAAAATCATCATAATCAACAAAATATAAAGAAGTATAATGTTCATATTCTTTTATCTCTACTACACCGCAAGCTTTAGAAAAATCTGAGAGAATTTCACCATCGATCATGAACTTCAAATAATTTGCGTGAAATGGCAGCATTATTTTGTTGCCTATCCAAAGTCCTCTGGTTCCGTTCTGAATTGTTCCTGAAATAGTCATCTTGTAACTCCTTTAGTTAAATAAATAAAATCCAAATAATAAAAAATATCGGCAATAATATTGGTAATGAATATAGATAAATATATTTGAAAAATGAGGGCATTTTAATTCCCAGATTTTCACTTATGGATTTAACCATAAAATTCGGACCATTACCAATGTATGTCATTGCACCGAAAAAGACACAACCAACGGAAATTGATAAAAGATAGTTTCCGCTACTCTTCGCAAAATACGCAACATCCTTTGATGAATTGACATCTAAATTAAACTTGCCCATTGCCGCTGTCAAAAAATTAAGATAAGTCGGAGCATTATCAAGCACAGAGGAAAGCATCCCGCTCCCCCAGTAAAATGAAGATGCATTCAGACTTTCGCCATGCCTTGCCGTAACATGCGAAATAATTTCTAAAGCCGGAATCATCGTGATAAATATTCCGATAAACAAAAAAGCGACTTCTTTCATCGGGGCAATGTTAAAACCGTTTTCAAGCAATACCGATTTAGAGGAATACTTGGTCGCCAGCATAATAATGATGACAAAACTAATCTCTCTAATCCCGACGATGTATGATGAAAAATTCGGGATTTGCGGAATCACTGATGAATCAAGAAATACTGATAGTATTATCGCAACCAAAAACAGTAAGTTCCTTGCTCCCTTTAGCTCAATCGATTTAATTTGACTCCAAAGTGAATGCTCATTAGTATCATCAGACCTTCTATCTATGAAATAAAATATCACAAGCAAGAGAGCAATCGCTGTTGTCCAAATCAACCAAACATTTTCAATCGTCCAAAAAAATGGCACTCCACGCAAAAAACCTATGAACAACGGAGGGTCACCTATTGGTGTGATTGCGCCTCCAATATTGCTAACTATGAATATATAGAAAACAATATGAAAAGGTTTGATTCTGTTTTTGTTCATCCTAATAAATGGGCGCAACAAAACAATTGAAGCACCGGTAGTCCCGATAAAATTAGAAAGAACCGCACCAAAGAGCAAATAAACCGTATTAAATTTCGAGTTACCCTCGCCAAGAAAATCGATATGTATTCCTCCGGAGGTAACAAACAAAGCACTCAACAAAAGTATGAAAGACAAATATTCTTTGAGGCTATGTAATATAATTCCTGGGTTTTGATTAATTATCAAATAGTACCCGGCTATCAAAATCGCTAATCCAACTGAAATATACGGATGATATTTTTCCCAAAACTCACTGAAAAATATTGGCCCTAATGCAATCAGCAAAAGTAATAGTGCAAACGGGATAATCAACAAAATTTCAGATTGCATAGTCTTTGGTTTTGCCGCAAAGATTTATCCCGTAATATATCAATTTACAATTCCACCGATTTGTCTTAGCGATTTCATTATATAATTTGTAACTGTTGCATCTGACCAATTCAAGAATGTTGTTGGATATACTCCAATCCACACAATGAACAGAACTATTATTGATATAATCGAAAACTCAAGTACAGTTACATCCTTAAGTTTTAATAACTTTTCATTTTTTACAGGCCCAAAAACAACTCTCTGATACATCCACAATAAGTATACTGCCGCAAAAATCACACCCGATGAAGCGATGATAGAGAACGCCCAACTTCCAAGCACTGCTGATTGGAAAGCGCCCAACAAGATGAGAAACTCACCAATGAAACCATTCAGTCCAGGCAGTCCAATTGATGAAAGACATACTATCAAAAACAGGGTCGAAAATACAGGAGTAATTTTTGCAATACCACCGTATTCAGATATTTCTCTTGTGTGAGTTCTTTCATACACGATACCGACTAAAAGAAAGAGTGCGCCTGTAGACAAACCATGATTCACCATTTGTAACACTGCTCCCTGCATTCCTTCAACCGTGAAAGAAAAAATGCCAAGCACAACAAAACCTAGATGTGCAACAGATGAATAGGCAACGAGTTTCTTCATATCCTTCTGCACCATTGCAACTAATGCGCCATAGATTATTCCTATAACTGCCAACGCACTTACATATGGTGCGAAATACTTCGCTGATTCAGGGAAAATCGGGATTGAAAATCTTATCATTCCGTAAGTACCCATCTTAAGAAGAACTCCTGCAAGTATCACGCTGCCTGCTGTAGGAGCCTGCACATGCGCATCAGGGAGCCATGTATGAAAAGGAAACAAAGGAACTTTAATTGCAAAACTAATTGTAAATGCAAGAAATAGCCACCTTGAAATTGTTACTGGCAATTCGGGTCCAATGGTATAAAAATGAGTAACTAAAGTCGTAAAATATCCTAACTTTTCAGTAGCATAAAATCCAATAAAGATTATCGCTACAAGCATTAGAAGACTTCCTGCCATTGTATATATGAAGAACTTTAGCGAAGCGTAGATGCGCTGTTCGCCGCCCCATATTCCGATGATAAAGTACATTGGGATAAGCATAAATTCCCAAAAGATATAGAACAGGAACATGTCCAACGAAATAAACACACCTATCATTCCAACTTCAAGCAGCAGCATGAAGAAGGTGAATTCTCTAACTTTTTTCTTAATGCTCTTCCAACTTGAAATCATAGTCAACGGCATAAGGAAAGTCGTTAATATGACTAAAGGCAATGAAATTCCATCAATACCCACTGCATAGTAAGTGTGAAGCGTATTAATCCAAAGCATCTGATCTATCATTTGGAAAAGCGGAAATGCCGGTTTGAATTTGTACAGCACAAAAAGTGAAACCAAGAATGCTACGATGGTAACAACAAAACCTGTCCACCGGATGAGTGATTCTTTGTCTTTAGGTAAGAACAGTATTAGCGCTGCTCCGACAAGTGGAATTGCTAGAAGAATACTTAATAAATGATTTTCCATATTAAAAACTCCTCATTAACCAGATTAATGCAATAAGTATTCCCGCAAACATAATGAACGCATAAAACTGAACTAATCCTGTCTGTACTCGTCTGATAAAAGTTGAACTTTTATCTACAAGCGAAGCCAAACCGTTCAAAAGACCATCAATAATTTTAATATCTGCAATCTTCCAAAGGAATTTATCTGACACAGCATAAATAGGATTTATAATTGCACTTTGGTAAAATTCATCAACATAATATTTATTAAACAAAACCTTATACATCGATTGAAACTTGGCGGATATTTTCGCAGCTACTTCTGTTTTTTGCAGATACATATACCGGGCTAGGAAGATAGATGCTGAAGCACCAATAACTGATAATACCATTAACAAGATTTCTTCAAAGTGCGAATGCTCGGCACCGGAAAAAAGTTTTTGTGTAGCAGGACTAAAAATAGGTTCAAGCCAAGTATGAAATAAGTTACCATGCTCACCTGCAAATATCGCAGGCAGACCAATGAAGCCACCAACTATAGAAAGCACTGCAAGTATTGAAAGCGGAATTGTCATTAACTTGGGTGATTCATGCGGATGAACTGAATGTGAATCAAATCTTTCCTTACCTTCAAATGTAAGTATATAAAGTCTGAACATGTAAAAGGCTGTAAACAATGCGGTCATTATTCCAACTACCCAGAACAGCATCCCGCCTTTAGCGTATGCTTCCCACAAAATTTCATCTTTACTGAAGAAACCTGCAAATGGAGGAATACCTGAAATTGCTATGGCAGCAATTAAAAATGTCTTTGAAGTAATTGGCATGTATTTCTTCAAGTTACCGTACTTCTGAATATTCTGCTCATCATGCATTCCGTGAATAACAGAACCTGCACCGAGGAATAACAATGCCTTGAAGAATGCGTGTGTTACCACATGAAATATTCCGGCAGAAAATGCACCCATACCAAGCGCCAAAAACATATATCCTAATTGACTTACAGTTGAATACGCTAATACTTTTTTAATATCATTCTGAACCAGACCTATCGTTGCAGCAAAGAATGCCGTCAAGAGACCAATTACGGCAACCACTCCAAGCGCCATAGGTGCAGATGCAAATATTATTGAACATCGTGCGACCATGTATACCCCTGCCGTGACCATCGTTGCAGCATGTATAAGTGCTGAAACAGGTGTTGGACCCGCCATCGCGTCAGGCAACCAAACAAACAAAGGTATTTGCGCTGATTTTCCGGTTGCTCCAATAAACAAACAGATAGCTATAATATTAAATGTTGATTCAGGAATATTTCCTATCCCTGCTTTCGCAAAAACCTGAGCAAAATTTAAGCTTCCAAAATTTAAGAATATAAGAAACATTCCAATCAAGAATCCAAAATCACCGATTCTATTTACAACGAATGCTTTCTTTGCTGCATCTGAAGTAGTACTTTTCTCAAATTTTCTATCGTACCAAAAACCTATCAGCAGATATGAGCAAAGACCAACGCCTTCCCATCCAAGAAACATAAGAACAAAATTATTTGCAAGAATAAGATTCATCATTGCGAAGATAAAAAGATTCAAATATGCGAAGAATCTCCAGAAGCCTTTATCTCCGTGCATATACCCAATGGAATATATATGAATCAAAAACCCAACACCTGTTACAACCAAGGCCATCACCAATGATAACTGGTCAACCTGATACGCAACAGAAACTGAAAGGCCTCCAACTTTTATCCAATCAAACAAGGAAACAATTATTGACCGCTCTTCAACCGGCAGTCCGAGTGTTTGAATAAATGCGCCGATAATGACGATTAAAGAGAGTCCAATTGCACCGCTGCCTATAGCACCGGAAACTTTCTCACTTTTGAATTTTCTTCCCAATAGTCCGTTAATTAAAAAACCGATTAAAGGAAATACAACACTTAAATAAATATAATTTCTCATAGATTCAATAAACTCCCATCACCATTTCAATATGTTTATTTGATCTACATTCATCGTAGATTTATTTCTGAAAATTGCAATAATAATTGCAAGTCCAACTGCTGCTTCAGCGGCCGCAACTGCCATCACAAAGAAGACAAATAGCTGACCGGTGATATTTCCAAGATAGGAACTAAAGGTAACAAATGTCAGATTTGCTGAATTTAACATCAACTCAATGGACATAAAAACAATGATAGCATTGCGCCTTGTAAGCACACCTATCACTCCCATAATGAACATAAAGGCTGATATACTGAGATAAAAAGGAAGTAAGTTCATAGTGTTATCGTAGTTTCTTTTTTGCTAAAATCATTGCGCCTATCGTGGCGGCCAATAAAACAAATCCTATTGCTTCAAACGGAAGCAGGAAACTTGTAAAAAGTTCCTGTCCTATACTTTCGACTTTACCAATTTGCACAGCAGTATTTAAATCTGTCTTTATTACAGTTCTGCCCGTTGTTAAAAAGATAGCATAAATTAAAAGGATTAAAGTGAGTAACCCAACTATGAGTGAACCCCACTTAAGCATAGGATCATTTTCAAAAAATCGCTGTTCCACTTCAGGTTTCAAAAGCATTATTACAAAAAGGAACAAAACCATTATCGCACCAGCATAGACTATTATCTGCACGACAGCAATAAACTGTGCTGAGAGTAGCAAATATAATCCTGCAAGAGCGGCAAAGTTAAGCACCAAAAATAACGCTGCAATAATTGGACTGCGTCTGGTAACAACCAGCACCGATGTTACAATTGCAACTGAGGCAAATATCACGAAAAGTATTGTATGTAAAGTCATTATTATACCGTTTAGATTAAGGAGTATTGCGATAAATCATTCTTGGGAAAGGAATTGTTTCGCGCACATGTTCCAGTCCGCAAATCCAACCGACAGTTCTTTCAATTCCCAAACCAAAACCGGCATGAGGAACAGAACCAAAACGGCGAAGGTCCAAGTACCAGTCAAAATCTTCCTGACGAAGATTATGTTTTTCAATTCTTTCTAAGAGTAAATCTAAATTATCCTCACGCTGACTTCCGCCGATAATCTCGCCGTATCCTTCCGGGGCAAGCACATCAACTGCAAGAGCAACTTTAGGATTTTCAGGGTCGCGTTTCATATAGAATGCTTTTACCTCTGATGGATAGCGATGAACCATAACGGGTCTGTCAAACTGATTTGAAATAATAGTTTCATCAGTTCCGCCTAAGTCATTTCCCCATTCGAAGTCGATTCCGTTTTTCCTTAGAATCTCAACTGCTTCATCATAGGAAATTCTAGGAAGCGGCCTTTTAACAGTTTCAAGTTTGGTGATATCCCGTTCCAAAGTTTTTAATTCTTCTTTGCAATCTTTCAAAACAGTTTGCACGATATACTCTAAAAACTCTTCAGCCAAATCCATATCATCATCAAGATTGTTGAATGCCACTTCAGGCTCAACCATCCAAAACTCGGTCAAGTGACGGCGGGTTTTTGATTTTTCTGCACGAAATGTAGGTCCGAAAGTATAAACTTTTCCAAGCGCAAGTGCGCCTGCCTCAGCATAAAGTTGACCTGACTGAGTTAAATATGCTTTACCTAAATCAAAGTACTCTGTTTCAAACAGTGTTGATGTTCCTTCACAAGCTGAAGGAGTCAATATAGGTGCATCCATAAGGGTAAAATCTCTGTCGTCAAAGAAATCTCGCACCGCTTTAATAATTCTGTGACGAACTTTCATAATAGCAACTTGACGGCTTGAACGAAGCCATAAGTGGCGCCTATCTAATAGAAATTCAATTCCATGCTCTTTAGGGGTTATCGGATAATCGTGTGCTGCGCTGATGAGTTCAATACTCTTAACATCAAGTTCAACTCCGCCTGAACCTCGCTGTTCATCTTTAACAGTGCCTGTTACGGTGAATGAGGATTCCTGACTAAGTTTATCCGAAAGTTCAAAAACTTCTTCGGAAACATTGTTCTTAAAAACCACACACTGCAGATAACCTGAGCCGTCTCTTAAAATTAAAAAACGCAGTTTTCCACTAGAACGCTTATTATAAAGCCAGCCGCTCAGGGTTACTTCCTGCCCGACATAGTTTTTCAAATCTTTAATATAAATCTTACTCATTTTTTACTTCATGTTTTTTGTAAAAATATTCAAACCGAAATATACAAATTGTTCAGTTTATTTAATAAAAGAATGAGAATTTGAGCGAAAATAAATTTACAGCGGTGCTTTGGAAATTAGCTATTTAAATTTCAAGGTAAGTGGAGATTGAGCAGTTTTTAGTCGGCAATTTGTCCGGTAATTTAGGATTTTGAGTGTTTGAGTAAATATATTCGGATTGCATTACTAACATATAGTGCGCTCGTCAGGAATGCAATCCTATATTTTATTTGATTTTAACCTTAATTATGCATTATTGAACTGATAATTAACCGGCAGTATAATTTTTGCATAGCATAAATTGAATCAATACTGCATAGCGAAAAGATACAAAGGTATCTTGTTGTTTATTCCTATCTCAATATCATCTAATGCCAAATAGGAATCAGCAACATTCTTAATCTGACGGAATGTTTTACTCTTGCCCCCTACCTCAACGACCACTTTGTCATTCAAAAGAAAATCACCAACCGGTGTTGAAGTTACGCTGTGCATAGGCGAACATGCACTCAAGAACAAAGTCTCCCGCAAATTTCCAATATTGATATTCTCTTTATTAGTAAGAGTATATATCAAATTGGCATTGTTCAAATATATCTTCTCAGGTTTTTCCAACTGCCCCAAATTTCTCTTGCCCTTCATCAGCAAATGAATTATTCCGGCATCCTCCAAATATTTAAGATACATTTTAAGAGTCCTCTCATCACCAATACTAAGCATCTTTTTGAGCGAGGCCATATCAGGAGTAAAAGGAACCATGCTTGCTATTATGGATAATAGTTTAGAAATTTTATTGATTGTTATCCCATTCAGTTCCGGGTATACCGAAATCAAGTCACTCTCTAAAGTTGTATGAACACTCTGCTCAAGTGTACGGGCGAAGAGTAATTTATCTTTATACTCAGAGAAGTATGGATAATAGCCATGCTCAAGATACTGTTTGAACAATACCAGCACTTTGTTGTTTTTTGACTCAACAGTTTTGATTACTTTCTCCGCTATTCTCTGATGATTTGTTAAAATCTCATTTAGAGTAAGAATCGGAAATTTTGTCTTCAGAATAATCTCAAGGAACTCCCGAAACGACAGTCCGTGCATTTTATACTGAACTGCCCTTCTGCTCAAGTCGTGACTGCCTTTATTAATCTGGAGTACTGAACTTCCCGAAACAATAACTTTAAGCGTTGGGAATGTGTCATAGATGCTCTTCAACTCCATTGCCCAATCAGTATACTTATGTATTTCATCTATACAAAGAAGCTCACCGCCATACATTACGAATTCCTCAGCTATCTCATATAGCGACTTTCTGTTCACCAAGAAATGGTCGGCCTGTATGTATAGAGCTTTTTTTGTAAACGGCTTTTTGCGGTATGTATCAAGAACATACTGCGTAATTACAGTCGTTTTCCCTATTCCTCTCTGTCCCGAAAGAATGGAAAGACGGTTACTGAAATCGTACTGCTTTAGAAAATATCTTTTGTATTCTCTATTGTTTATTTTTAATAATCTCTGGCTTAATGCAAATAAATCATCTAACATAACTATACCTTTTAGTATTACAATCCTAAAATACTAATATTTTATTAGGATTGCAATACTAATAATTACATTTATTTTAGGATTCCATTACTAATATTCATAGTATCTATTAGGAATGCATTACTAACTATTATTTGTTTTTAACCTTAAATAGCAGTTTTTGTATATTTTTTTTAATATTCACTTTATCCCGCATAAGCCTTAATCATTTTTTTCGTATCTAATTTCTCTGCAAGGCGAAATTCATCATCAGTTACTTTTTCAACATCACCGAAATATTGATTGTCTACGCTGTCTAATTGTATGTCTGCTTTCAAATCCACCGCACTCAGAACTTCAAGTTTATCTACTATTATGTTGCTTGAATTATCTGAGTCCACTCTGCCGGTTACTATATAAGGACCCATTGTAGAGGTTAACATCGCATAGCGTTCATAAGCCTTTGGAAATATGACCGCTTCAAAAGTACCCGTCAAATCTTCAAGCGAAAGAAATTTCATTATCTCCCCTTTTTTTGTCTTTATCCTTTTGGAACTCATGTACCACCCTACCATTTCCACTCTGCGGTTTCTGAAGTTTGGCAGGTTAACCGCCGAAACAATATTCTTATCAGCTAAATAGGTACTGTAAAATTCCAATGGATGATGACTTACCATATAGTCAAATGACTCATATTCAATGCGGCATTTCTCTTCATCAGAGTAGTCAACATTAGTATCAAGTTCTTTTTCCAAATAAACAAAATCATTATCGAACAAATTATATGAGTTGTTATCATTCAGCACCTTTCTATACTTAAGAAAGATATCCAAAAAACGCATCAGAGCAGGACGGGTTTTTCTAAAGCAGTCCATAGCACCGCAACGGATGAGTGAGGAAGTTTCTTCATACCCCAACCTTACTCTGGCAATAAAATTTTCAAGGTTACTGTATTTTCCGTTTTGCTTCCGCTCATCAATAATCATATTGCAGGATGCCCGCTCCAAATGTTTTATTGCCATCAGACCAATTCTTATAATATTACTTTTACCTATATAGTCATATTCACTTTCATTAATGCATGGCAGAAGCACCGTCAAGCCAAGCCTTTTGCATTCCTGAATATAAACCGCCGAAGAGTAGAATCCCCCGCCATTGCTAAGCACACTCGCCATAAACTCAGCAGTATAGTGAGCCTTCAGAAAAGCAACCTGAAAAGAAAGCAACGCAAAAGAAGCACTGTGAGCTTTGCAGAAAGCATAGCCCGCAAAAGACTCTATCTGCCGCCACAGTTCGAGGGCTATTTCACGAGTAAATCCTTTAGCAGTAGCCGCCTGATAAAACCTCTGACCCAAAGCAAGCATTGCATCCTTTGAGCGCATCTTTCCGCTCATAGCACGCCTTAGCAAATCAGCTTCATCAAGTGAAAGACCCACTATAGCATGCGCCACCTTTATCACATCCTCCTGATATATCATCACGCCATAAGTATCGCCAAGCACGGATTCCATTTCCTTTACCAGATACTTTCTGCGCTTCGGATCCTTGTGCCTTGCGATGTATTCCTGCATCATTCCGCTTTCAGCCACTCCGGGACGGATTATTGAACTTGCAGCGGTCAATCCCTCAAATGTGTTAACTGAAAGTCGTTTCAGTAGCGAACGCATACCCGGTGATTCTATATAAAAGCAACCGATAGTATCTCCGCTGCTTATTATCCTCAAAGTCTCAGCATCATTAAACAACATCTCATAATCATAAATATCAAAAGGTACATCTTCGGTGTTTCTTGGTATTACCGGGTATAACTTGGAAAGACGACCTGTACTTCCCCTGTCTGCGGGGAGTTTGTACTGCGACAAATCAAAATCTGCATCCATAAAGTAGCCTTATAAAATAGTGTATATTTGAACACTAGTTTAAACTGCGCTACGCACTTTTGCAAGAGATTAATTTATTTTTTGTAGATTTTTTTAATTGTTGCGAATTGACTGAATATTTGCTGTTTTATCTGAAGTCACAAAGTCCAAGATTTGGGGAATCCCAATAGCCGCAGTGCAAAAATAAAAAGCGGACTCCAAAAGTAATTTGAAGTCCGCAGGAAAATTGAGGAAGTAGAGAATTATTTAGTTTCTTTTCTACTTGTTTTAACATTCTGAACATCGTTACGAAGTTCCTGAGAAAGTTTTTTCAACTCGCTAAGTCCTTTGCGTAAGCGTGTACCGGCAGCTGCTTGTCCTTTTTCATAAAATTTTGCAAAGTCAGGTTGCAAATTCTGAACAAATTCAAGTAGTTTTGAATAATTTTCCATTTATGTTTTTCCTTTTGTTAAGTGATAAGTAATTATTTATAATCTAAATTTTCTAAAACAATTTCAGCAACATCTTTAATCTGAATTAAACTTTTATCCTTAGTCTTACCTGCACCACTGCTCAACATCGACAAACAAAACGGGCACGAAGTTACTATTGTATCTGCGCCGGTCTGTTCTCCTTCACGCACCCTAATCTCATTAATTCTGTTTTCAGAACTGCTTTCACGAAATATTCCGCCACCGCCGCCTCCGCAACAAGTGCCGTATTTCTTGTTATTTGTCATTTCTTCAAACTCAACATTCGGTATATTTTCAAGAATATTCCGAGGCGAATTGTAATTTCCGTTAATTTTTCCTAAATAACAAGAATCGTGAAGCGTAAGTTTAATAATATTTTTATTCCTAAAAAACAAATATTTTGCTTCTTTTGATATTTTTTCTAAAATTTCTGTATGGTGAAAAACCTCATAGTTGCCTGAAAAGTTAGGGTAAAGGTTCTTAAATGCGTGAAAACAGTGAGGACAAGCAGTAATAATTTTTGAAATATTGTATTTCTTGAAGGTTGAAATATTCTTTTCAATCAGTGTTTGCGCAAGGTACATATTGCCTAGCGAATAAGCCATTTCACCTGAACAAGACTCTTCATCGCCCAGAACAGCATAGTCAATACCTGCTATGGATAATATTTTTGCTAAGTCTTTTACAACTTTTCTATACCGTTCATCAACAACTGCCGCACATCCAGCCCACAATAGAAACTCTGCATCTTTTTTCTCTGAAAACTTTGGAACTTTAAATGTTGAGTCCCATATCTCTCTTTCCCCGGCAGCAAAAGTCCATGGCGAACCGTAATTCTCAAGATTCTTAAAAACTTCTGCAAACTCATCCGGAACTTCGCCTTTATCTAGGACAAGTCCTTTTCTCATGTCAAGGATTGCTTCCGGTTGGTCTATCAGAACCGGGCAGACTTCCCTGCACGAGCCACAGGTAGTACATTGCCATAGCTCCTCACCGGTGATATATCCTGCTACAAGTGGACCGACTGAATTAGCACTCTCACTACCCTCTTCATTATTTGAACTGATTAAGCTCTGTTGTGCAAACGCGCTTTTCCTGATATCAGTCATTATTTTTTTTGGTGAAAGTTCTCCGCCTGAAATTACTGAAGGGCAGACACTGTCGCACCTCCCGCACTCTGTACAAGCGAAACCGCTTAAAATTTGTCTCTGTTTTAAGTGAGTTACTTCTGTTGCGCCGAACAAGGAATCGCCCGAAGAATTATCTTCCGGCAACTTATTGAAATCTATCATTCCATATCTTGACTCTGCCTTGGGAGCGAGAAATAGATTAGGTGCGGCAAGGAAAATATGCAAATGTTTTGAAAATGGCAGATAGTTAAGGAATACTAAAACCGAAACAATATGAATCCACCAGAACAACTCATAACCGAAGTTCAGGTCTGATGCGCTATTAACAAAAAAGACTGAGGAAATAAAACTTTGAAGCGGGCGAAGTTCATTGACTCCCTGCCCACCATTGCGTAATGCTATAAAAATTGAGTTTTGAACTGCCAGTGAAGTTACAATTACTAATATGATAACCGGGACAAAAAAACTGTCGAAGACTTCTTTGCCGGGTTTGCGGGTTTTTGATTCGCTAAAGAAAAGTTTTTTAGTGATTGAACTTAGACATGCGATGACTATAAGAACGATAAATAATTCTTCGACTGTATTAATTATCTTATTAACAAATCCAAACCGGGAGAAACTGAAGTCTGAACCTAACCCTTTGCAGATAGATTCAAAAAGTGAAAACAGTAAGCAGATAAATCCCCAGAAAACTATGAAATGAATTACCCCGTAAAATTTATTTTCAAAAATCTTTTTTTGAAAAAGACCATAGTTGATTAAATTCAAAACTCCATGTTTCAGGTCTGATGCATTCTTATCCCGCTTACCTGACTTTACTGCCCTGTAAACTTTCAAAATGCTTTGTACAAAAAATGCAAGCCCCCCTGACAGTACAAAACAAAAGATGATAAACTTAATCAACTACGATTAATTTATAAATTGCTATTTGCCAATTTTAGAAAAGGCTTTTGCCGAACCGATACCGATTACTGACTTAGCCAAAGTCCATCCCATAAAAGGAACTGCTCCAAGCATAAAACTCTGAGAAATATTATGAATGTAAAAAGCATTAAGAAATAATACACCGCTTGTAAGAATAACTAATTCACCAATAATGAATCTTGCACTCAA
>CAIWTC010000151.1 GCA_903915485.1 uncultured Ignavibacteriales bacterium
AGTCAGACTGCGTATGAGGAGTTTTATTCCAAGGATGTTGAGCCGACAGACCCTAATGTTACAACTCTTGTGGATTTTTCAAAAAAGTGGAAAGACCTTGTGGATGCGGATACGCCAATTCCAACTCCAAGTGACAGCAAATATGCTAATAAAGTCGGAGCTTTTGAGGGTGGCGGGTATGTAAGCAAGGGGATTTACCGTCCCAGAATGGATTGCACAATGAAGTCCATCTCTGTGGATAACTTTTGCCCTGTTTGCAAAAGAGCCATAGAAAGAATGATTTCTTTCTATACAGGCAACTAAAAACGAATTCATTTAGAAATAAATAAAATTTTCGTTGAAAAGAAGCCAAGATTAAGCTAAATTGCAAGTGAAATGCAAAATTTATTGTTTACCAAAATGAACGGTGCTGGAAATGATTTTATCATACTTGATGAAATCAGTAATGGTATTATACCTGTCCCAAGTTCGTTGATTAGCAAAATGTGTGACCGTCGATTTGGTATCGGCGCAGATGGCCTGATGATTATTTCTGAAAGTGCAGATTCGGATTTTGAGTTGAGATATTTCAACTCAGATGGTTCTACAGGAAGTCTTTGCGGAAATGGTTCGCGTTGTGCACTGATGTATTTTCATAAAATACATAAAAGCGGCAACAAAGAGCTTTGCTTCACTTCACTGCTTAAAAAGTATCATGGTGAAATAATTAATGATACTACTGTTAAGTTTATGCTGCTGCCGCCTTTTGGTTTGAACTGCGGGATAAATGTTACACTCGAGAATTACGATATCAAGCTTAATTTTATTGATACAGGCTCACCGCATGTAGTAATAGAGGTTAGTAATATATTGAAAAAGGGAACGGGAACTCCGCTCTATAATTCAATTGAAGAAGTTCCTGTAAGTGTTTTAGGGAAGAAACTTCGCTGGCTTGATGAATTTCAGCCCGACGGCGCAAACATTAATTTTTATGAAATAAAAAATGGAAATGCAGCAATAAGAACTTACGAGCGGGGAGTAGAGGAAGAAACTTACGCTTGCGGCACTGGTGCCACAGCGGCTGCAATTATAGCAAATATTATAAATCATCTACCAAGCCCCGTTTCGCTGGTAACAAAAAGCGGGCGGGTGTTAATTGTAGATTTTAACGGCTCAGGTGAAAGCGCAGCAAACTTATCATTGACGGGCCCTGCAGAATTTAATTTTAATGGTTCAATTAGTATATAAAATATGGAGAAATGATGTCCAAGGTTCTTTTTACTGTTCAATATGAAGTATTATCTGATAAACGCTCAGAATATATCACAGCAATTAAAGAATTGAAATCGCTTATTTCAGCTGAAGGCTTAGAAAGCTATTCAGTATTTGAAGTAAAGGGTAAAGCAAACACTTTTGAGGAAGTCTATGTCTTCGCGTCACAAGAAGTTTATGAAAACTTTGATGATGCTGAGGATGAAAGAATTAATGTTTTGATTTCCAAGATAGAATCGCTTAAAGCCCACAGTTCTACAAAATATCTGACTTTGTTAGAGTTAGAGTAAATTCAAGTATTATAATAGGTTCGGCACATTCATTTGTGCCGGTTCTTATTTTAAGATACACTTATAATATTCATAGAGTAATAAACCGGAGCGCTGGTTTTTATTGATATGGATGCTAATTTCCGGAGTAAATGAAAGATGAGTTTGAAACTTTCGCCAAAAACACTTTATCCGCTTGTGGTAGGTATTTTGGTGATATCACTGGTTGCTATAGTCCTGTTTTCTAACAAAGGGAAAAAGGAATTCAGCAATAACTCCGTTGAAAATTCCGAAGTCTCACAAGGTTCCGGTGCTCAGATGAAAAATGGTGCTGCTCCTTCCAAAGAAAATCTATCACCGAATTATACTTCTGAATTAACAAAGTATAAAAGTGCATTTGAAAAAAATCCAAATGATACATTGGCTATTCGTGAATACGCTGACTTTTTAGCTGCGAGTCACAAGCCAATTCCTTCAAAAGAGTTATATAATAAAATACTCAAGCTAAATCCAAAAAGAATTGATATTCTATATGTCCTTGCCGCAATAGCCATTGATGAGAAGGACTTTACCTCTGCTTACGCGAATCTTCAGAAAGTTCATAAATACGCACCGGGAAATATTGAAGCTCTTTTTGATTTAGGCGGCGTTTCGACTGAACTTGGGAAAAATGATGAAGCAAAAAAATATTTTGAAGAAGTTATAAGTAAAAATCCAGGCAGTGGACTAGCTGTTGAATCTGCCAAGATGTTAAAGAAATTAGTAAAGTAGCCAATGAAAAATCAATTCTACTTCCATGTATCAAAGTCTTCGAGAAACAAATATTCGATTACTCCGGATTATTTTTCGATTAAGGGTAATTTAATTATTGCAGATTTTGCTAAGGCAAGAATTATTTCCGAAAAAATTAACTCCGTGCGGCGCTCAGAAGGTGCAGAAAACAGTTTGATTACTCCCGGTTTGATTAATGGCGCAGCGCTTCTGCATGAAGTATATCATTTCGTTATCTCTCAGTATATAGAAAAACAAAACCCCAATCTTTTCTTGAACCTTACAAGTCATCTCAATGACAGTTTGGGTCAGGAAAATGTTGATAATTTATTCAGTAAGTTTTTGGAGAATTTCCCACCGCCTACAGTATTTAATGGTAGTGTTACAATTGATGAATATATTAATGGGGCAACACTTGGCAAAGCAAACAAGGAAATAATATTCGAAGAACTTTTGCTTTTGTATATAGAGAACCGTAATCCCTCGATTGCAATGTTAAAAGAACTGTTTGATGAAAATGTTTTGGATGAATCAGGCGTATATAAAACCGTTCTTGAAAACTCCGTTAAGTTTTTCAAAGATGAAGAACCTGTCATGGGTAATAATCTTTCATTGTTCGAATATCTTTTTAACCCAATCTCCGCCCATCCCGAAGATATCGAGGCACAATTAAGGTTTATACTCAACAACTGGAATGTAAGTGAAATTGTACTACTAAAAATTCTCAGCGGTACAGACTTAATTGCAGAGGATTCAAAACTATTCCCTGTAATGGGAGGTGGTGGAAGTTATACACCGCCGGTTCCTGTTTATAAATCTTTTGGTGATTCTGTTTTTGATGAAAAAGGCAAATACATTCATGGGCAGAAGTATTCCGGCGAAGATGAAATTAGTAGTGCATACATAAATAAGACACCGCAGTTCACTCCTGACACAGATTGGATGCCCCGCGTTGTTATGATTGCAAAGAACAGTTTTGTTTGGCTTGACCAACTATCAAAAAAGTATAATGTTAACATCAAGACACTTGACCAAATCCCTGATATTGAATTAGATATATTAAGAGATTCAAATTTTAATGCGCTTTGGCTAATTGGTGTTTGGGAGAGAAGTTCCGCTTCAAAAAAAATTAAACAGTATTGCGGTAATCATGATGCTGTTGCATCTGCATATTCTCTTTTTGATTATGAAATAGCAAATGAACTTGGGGGATATCATTCTTATGAAAACCTTAGGGATCGATGCAGCCAGCGTGGAATTAAGCTTGCGAGTGATATGGTTCCAAACCATACGGGAATATTTTCTAAATGGGTTTTAGAGAACCCTGACTATTTCATACAAAGTTCATACTCTCCATATCCAAGTTATTCCTTCACCGGACCTAATCTTTCAGACAATTCAAATTATGAAATTAGAATCGAAGATAAATATTTCACCCGACAGGATGCTGCTGTAGTATTTCAACTTCGAAATGTTTATGAAGGCAGCACACGATACATCTATCATGGAAATGATGGAACAAATATGCCTTGGAATGACACTGCTCAATTAAATCTCCTTAACCCGGAGGTGAGAGAGTCCTTATATCAGAAAATCAAGCATGTCGCTCAAATGTTCCCGATAATACGGTTTGATGCCGCAATGACTCTTACTAAAAAGCATTATCAGAGACTGTGGTTCCCGCTACCGGGTAGAGGAGGGGATATCGCATCAAGGTCTGATTTTGCGCATACCCGTGAGATGTTCGATAATGTTATGCCTAATGAGTTTTGGCGTGAAGTTGTTGATAGAATGACTCAGGAAATGCCTGATACACTTTTGCTTGCGGAAGCGTTTTGGCTAATGGAAGGCTATTTTGTCCGCACGCTCGGTATGCATAGAGTTTATAACAGTGCATTCATGCACATGTTTATGAAGGAAGAAAATTCAAAATACCGTGAACTGATTAGAAATACTCTTGAATACAATCCGCAGATATTAAAGCGATATGTTAACTTCATGAGCAACCCTGATGAAGAAACTTCTATCAATCAGTTCGGCAAGGGCGATAAGTATTTTGGTGTTTGTGTTATGCTTGTTACATTACCGGGACTTCCAATGTTCGCTCATGGACAGATTGAAGGTTTCACTGAAAAGTACGGCATGGAATATCAGCGGGCGTATTACAACGAAGTTCCGGATGAACATTTACTCGAAAGACATAAGAGGGAAATATTCCCGTTGATGTCAAAGAGATATTTGTTCAGTGATGTAATAAATTTTTGGCTTTATGATTTCATTAATGAGCACGGTGGACTAAATGAAAATGTAATTGCATTCTCTAACGCATGCTACGATGAAAAAGTATTTGTTGTATTCAACAATTCATATGAACAGACAAGGGGTAGGGTTTTCAATTCAACAGGAAAAGTATTCGGTGATGCTCAATCCAATGAACACTTGGAATTGGTAACGAATCCAATCGGTGTGAATCTTGGAATTGAACGAGGCGACAATAATTATTATATCATTAAAGAACATAAGTCTAATTTTGAATACTTATTCTCTGCAAATGATTTGATTTCAGAAGGTATGAATATCGTCTTAAATGGCTATGAATATAAAGTGTTCTCAGGTTTCGAGCTGATTCAAAATACGGATGGAACTATATGGAGCCTTTATGAAAGATTAAATGGAAACGGAGTTCCATCAATCAAGGCCGCTTCCAGAGAAATTAAAACTATGAAATACCATGATGCCGTCATGGATTTATTTAATGATTTCAACTTGAATGAATTCAAGTCAATTGCAAAGAGTGATGTACTATCTTCGCCTGATTTTACTCCATACTTAAAAAGCAAATTCATGGATTGCATTCATGAATTGGAAAAGCTTGGCTATGTCACGGGTAAATCAGAAGCACTACTTGAAAAAATTAAATTAGATTTATTGCTCATATCTGACCTTCAGCAAATATATTTCCCAAAAATATATTTCGACAAAAAACTCAGAAAAGTAAATTTAGAACTTCGTGAAGTTGTAGTTAATAAACTTCAGGCATATGATAGTTTGGTTGTTATCTTCGATGTTATTTTGGTTATGTTGTCATCAATCCGAGAAAAGAATTCTGAGAAATCTGTTATTGAAATATATGATGAACTGATTCTATCAAAACCTTTGTGGCAGAACTTTATCCGTCTTGAACAAAACTATGATGATATTTGGCTTGAATTTGAATTGTTGAGATTAATGCTCACAGAGATTCAAGAAGGTAAGACAAGAATGGATGATGTTATCTCTAAAAACATTGTCGCCGATTATCTTATTAAGCAAATGAAGCAAAAGGAAATTGCAAAATTACTTGGAGTGAATGAGTACCAGGGAATTAAATATTTTAGTAAAGAAAAATTTGAAGTATTAGCACTTTGGTATTATTGGATGAGTGTCTATGTTACTGCTCACCGATATGAAATATCAACTATTTCAGAGGAAAGTACTAAGAAATATAGAAAACTAGTACGCAGCACAAATTTCCGAGAGAGAATTGCTGAAATAACTGCTGAATTCCAAAACATTATTGAAATATCTAAAAAATCAAATTATGTATTTGATGAATTGATTAAAGGTTTGGAATCAGAAACTGAGTTAGTCTCTGAGATCCCTGATTTGACAAAACTTCCTTTAATACAAAAAGCAGATAATAAAAGTGAAATCCCAGTTAAAACTAAAGCAAGTAAAAAGAAAATATCAAACACGAAGGTCGCAAAAAAAGATCTAGGGAAAAATGAATGACGATAATGTTGGAGCAAGCCAATGTTAGATGAGAATAGTAAATACATAACCGGACTTATAGAGCGTTCTAAAGGCAAGAACTTCAAGTCTTATTTGCAGTTGGTCCATTTATATAGTGACGGTGTGTTTTCATTTATTCACAGAATTCTTCTTATCGAAGACGACTCCACGCGTATTACTATTAATGTATTTAAATTTGTTTGGGAAAACATCGCGCAAGTTAGACTTAATAGTTCATTTATTACTTGGTTGAGGGGTATTGCGCTAGTATTTATCATGGCAGAATACCGCAAGGATAAAGAAGCATTTTTGCACAAACTTACAACCACTAAACAGAAATTGTATAATAATCATAGCGAGGTTGATAATCTTATTGCCAGACTAGATTTTGAATACCGCTTGTGCCTGGTTTTGCATGATATTATTGGGTATTCTCTAATAGAAATTGAAGGGATTATTTCCGAATATAATGTTGAACAATTGCGTCAAATATTGGACATCGCCCGCTTACGAGTTGGGGAGGATATACGAAAATGACATGCCCCGAATTTCAAAATAGCTTAGGGCGTTATGTTGATGGTGAATTATCTAAAGAGGCCGCTCAGCAGCTTGAAGCGCACTTAAGAATCTGTAATGTTTGTGTTATTGAGTATAATAAATTACAAAGATACCTGAAGCGGGTGAAGGCTATTCCGCCAACTTTTGAAGTTCCAGCACAGATAAAACTCCAAATTCATAACAGTATTTCGGACGGATTTAATCAGGAAGTTGAAGCCGAACCTGTAAGTAGCTCGAAGAAACTAACGGAAGAAAAAAAATCAAAAGTAAAGACCAAGGAAAAGCCAGTTGTTAAAAACCCTGGGAAGATTAAGTTCCGGTTTGTGCTGATGCTGATTTTTGGGATTGTCGTATTTGGTATTTATATTGTAAAACGCTTATTGCATAATTAAAATTATTTGAATAACATTAAATTCATTTATAATAAAAAAACGGAGGACATACAATGGCTACATCATTAAATAGGGCAATGCTAATAGGTAATCTTGGACGCGATCCTGAAAATAGAGTTACCGCAAATCAAAACATCCCTGTCTCGACTTTCTCGGTGGCAACCACAAATTCTTATAAGGGAAAAGACGGTAATTGGGTCAATGAGACTACTTGGCATAATATTGTTTATTACAATATCAGCGAATACTTGAAGGGGTCACTCAAAAAAGGCTCAAAAGTATATATTGAAGGAAGAATTAATAATCGCGATTATACTGATAAAGAAGGCAACAAACGATATACTTCTGAAGTTATTGCTGAGCGTATTTTATTGCTTGATGCTAAAGAGGGTACAGGAAATTATGGCGGAGCTACAACAGAACCTTTTGGTCAACCTCCGATGACTGAAACCCCTGACAGCGATTTACCTTTCTAGAAAGTTTATCCTTACTTGGATTCTACCCAAACACTTATTGGTTGTTTAATTTTACTTTCTGCTTCGGCGTTTTTCTCCGGAGCAGAAGTATCTTTATTCTCACTCGATAAAAAAAGAATGGAAGCAGGGCTCGAAGCCAACCCATTTCTGCGCAGGTATATCCTTAGATTGCTTGATGCGCCAAAACGCCTTCTCATAACAATCCTTATTGGCAACACTTTAGTAAATATTTTCCTTTCAATCATCACACTGAACTATGCTTTGGCACTTGCTAAAGTATATGGATGGGAGAGGAATATTGTAATAACAGGTCAGATAATTATTGCAACGGTAATTGTCTTGATATTTGGTGAAGTTACTCCTAAGGTCCTAGCTGCTAAGCGTCCGCTGCTATATGCGAAGATATTTTCAGTTCCGCTATATCTAATAAGCGTTATATTGTATCCTGTCGCTGAATTACTGAATGAGTTTATTAAAATAGTAACTTCAAAAATTTCCTTTATTGCTAAATTTCACACGCTTAGCCGTGATGAGATTTCTTTCCTTGCTACAGTAGGGCATGAAGCCGGAACGATTGAAGGTGAGGAGCATGATTTAATAAGAGGACTGGTTTCAACAAAAACGACAATAGTCCGTGAGATAATGGTTCATCGCACGGAAATGCGTTCCATACAGTATGAGAGTAGTTTGTCTGATATTATTTCCGTTGTGCAGAATTCAAAGCATAGCCGCCTTCCCGTGCTTAAAGGTAATCAGGACTCTATTGCAGGAATTCTTTATGTTAAAGATTTATTAAAGTACATCGAAAATAAAACTGCCGAAGATGGTTTTTCAATTGAAGATGTTTTGCGGAAACCTATTATAGTCCCTGAAACTAAGCTTATCAATGAACTCATGAAAGATTTCCAGTCAAAAAAACAGCATCTGGCAATTGTAGTTGATGAATACGGCGGTACCGCAGGAGTAGTAACTTTAGAGGATATCATTGAAGAAGTTATCGGGGAGATTAGAATTGAGAATAACTCTGATGATGATTCTATTCAACAAACATCTGACAAAAAATACATAGTAAAAGGTGAGTTGGATATTTCAGAATTCGCTGAAAAATTTAATTTGAAGTTCAACTTTGAAAGTAAAGAATTTGATACCGCGGCCGGATGGGTATATAACAAAATTGAAAAAATTCCCGCCAAGAGTGATTCATTTATTATTGGTGAGTATAAAGTTACAATTCTTGAAATTAAGAACAACAGGATAAAATTATTTTCAATGGAACTCCAATGAAAAAATCATCCTGTCTCTTCAAATTTATTTTTATATTTACTATATTCTTAGCGATAATATTTTATTATCTGTTTAATTTTCCGCCGGCGATAAAAAAAGTGATAGTTGACTTTGGTCTGAGCAAAACAAAAGAGTCGGATAATCTTCGCCCCAGTCTGCCATGCGTTGCAAAATAGACAAAAACGGCGCAAGCCCTGTGCCGCCAGCCACAAAACAGCGCGGATTTAAACTTTGTTCCAAAATCCCAAAACTTCCCGACGGGCCTTCCACTTTCAAAATCTGCCCGACTTGCGCGGTTTCCTGCAAGAA
>CAIWTC010000152.1 GCA_903915485.1 uncultured Ignavibacteriales bacterium
ACATAGTCAATACCAATAGACCCTATAGGTTTGGCTCCTCTCAACGAAAGGCGGATTACCTTTTTATCAGTGTTATCAATACTTGCACTGGAAACTTTATTTGAAGGTGTGAAAGTATAGTTGTTAAGATTTAGTACTGAAATTGAATCGACAGGTAGATTAAACCTTAACTGAATACTGTATGAATCAAGTATGCTAAATGATTCAATGTAAAATTCAGAAACCGGGTTCTTATCAACAAATTCTATAGTGACAGTTTCAGAACTGACTTCTGAACCGAACAAATCTTTCAACCCTGCTATACTAAAGCGGTATCTCCCTGTAGAAAGCTTTGCATCAAAAAATAATTGATACGAATACTGAGAAGAAACAGAAACTGATGTAGGATAATGCCCATTGCCTAGAGAATCAATCAGATGAAAAAATGTAAGATTGGACAGTGTAGTGGCCATTAATCCTGAGAACTGAACGGACACGGACCTCAAATCAGAGTTCTCTTTTACCGCAATAACTTTATTAGGCGTGTGTGACTTAACTTTTATAACTTTAGAGGAATAACGATATTCACCAATTCTTGAAATAGATATTTTATAATAATACATATTCCCATTTACCAACCCCTTATCTAAATAACTAAGTGATGAAGTTGAATCAATAAGTGTGAATGATAAACTATCATTACTTCTAAGAACGAAATACTTTGCTGAAGCGCCACTCCAAGTAATAGAAATCGAAGCACTATCAATGCTTGAGGCATTCACATCAGTCGGAATATTAGAAACTGTTCCGTTATTGAATTGAATAAATGAAATCCCATCATTTTTGGAGATTCCTATTTCCACAATGCCGTCACCGTTAAAATCGCTGTCAATAATGGCATTGCTGTTAACATTATCTGAATAATATATCACATCTTTTTGATTGATATTGCTGTTTCTGATTATATAGCAATAAGGAAAAATACAAGCGATTAATTCCTGACTGCCATCGCCATCAACATCTGCAAACTTAAGCGAGTTATAAGTTTTTCGTGAAAAGATGTTGAACTCTGCAGCAGGGTCAACAAATACTTTTTGATACTGAACGAAAGGTACATTGTTCTTAAACTTTATTACTGCCAGTAAAGAAAATTTAGCAATATCATATTTATCAATAGAATGTAAAAGTACCGCAATTTCAGTATTTCCGTCGCCGTCAAAGTCGCCGCTCGCAAGCGTTGATGAAGAAGAAAGAAACTGCGTCTCGACAGAACGAATTGTATCAGGGACTAATGTACAGTCATTCATTACATTATAACATAAAACATTTCCATAAGTATCGCAAATCCAAACTTGATGTTTCCCATTTTTATCCAAATCAGTAACAAGTGCATTAGGATAATCAAAAACACCGCGATAATTAGTTGCAAAATTATAAGCTGACTTTAGAGAATCAAGTGTCAAACTTGGATTTACCTTAAACACGCTGATTGTTGAATCGTTTGAAACGGTTAATAATTCTTTTGTGCCGTCAGAATTGATATCGCTAACTAAAATTGGCCATGTCTCGGAATTTTCTTTTTTATACTTCTCAACAAAACGGGTTGAGTCAGGAGAAGATTGCTCAAGAATGTATAGATTACGCCCCCAGTTAGTTAGCAAATCGCTATTCGCGTTTCCATTGAAATAGCCGAAGTCCTTAGGTATTCTTTGAGTAATGGAATCCTTAAGAACAAACGAATCATTTTTGAATAAGTATAAATAAGTTTTAGAAGCATCATCAATTGCGTTGATTAAAACATATTTATCAGAGTTCCCTGTCAAGTTAATTGTTTTTCCAAACATCAAACCCTGAGGTAATTTATTGTAGGGCATCGTCTGAACAGGATTATATTCTATCGAAGGAGGAGTGACTCTGGTGAAAAGTTGACTTGCGGAATCAAGTAAAACAGTTTTCAGTCCGACTAAATTTTCAAACTCAAAATATATTTCATATTCAGTATTTGGTTTAGCGATTGTAATGGGAATAAAGCCATAATGAGTTGTCTTTATGAAAAAAGTATTTACTGAAAGACCATCCAATGAAACAAAATTAAAATCTGTCGCTCCAACCTCGCGATAAAACATTTTTGCAACACCCGGCTGATTTGTGTAAGTAGCTGCGATAATTGTGGATTTATCCCCATAGAATGACGGTGATAATGACAGCAATGAAGCCTTCGGGCACTTGGTTATTCTATTTATATTAATCCGTTCTTCAAGATCAATTCCGTTTGACTGTTTAAGCACAAGTCTGAGAGTAATGACAGTATCAGGCATGGTCCCTAATTGTAACTTTGCAATTAAACTATTATCCTTCTGATTTAATATTCCTTCACTTAAAGGCACCCAACTTGTTGGGTTATATGTATATCCATAATACAAAGAGAAACTTTTGAAATTTGGTGATAGCACAGTAGAATATATATTAACTGTATCTGATGAAGTGGAATAATTCTGATATGGATAATTGAACCGGACAATTGCAGGCGCCAGGACTCTTAATGCTTTTTCAATATTTATTCGTCCGGCACCGCTTCTAACATTCCACCCTTGACCGCTTATATCATCACAAGTTGATTTAATAATCTGCTTAACTTCTTCATTAGTGAAACTTTTCATTGAAAGAATTAGTGCCGCCTCAGCAGCAACAAATGGTGCGGAAGCAGAAGTACCATTAAACTCATAATATTTATCGCCCTTGAATGCAGTCATTATTTCTGTACCCGGTGCGATAACATCCAGAGTAGAACCATAACTTGATGTAGAGGCCACATAATCTTCAGGAGTAGAGTTCCCAACGCTTATGACTTCCGAATAACTCGATGGATAATGAGGTAGATTTGAACCATCATTTCCCGCACTTCCTACAAGCACTACATTTTTTGAATAAGCATATCGAATAACATCTCTAAGAACATAAGAAAAAGAATTATCGCCGAAACTCATATTAATTACTTTTGCCCCCATTGAAGTTGCATATAATATTGCAGAAGCAACATCATCCTCATTGCCGTAACCATCAGGGTCAAACGCCCTGCAGTTTAGCAACCTAACTTTTGGAGCAACTCCTGCTATACCATAAAGGTTGTTTGTCTCTGCCCCGATTATTCCAGCAACCGCTGTGCCATGCGAGTACAAGTTGTCATCCATCGGATAGTTATCCCATCCCAAATAATCTCCACCTAATGAATCAAACGGGAACCCTGCTCGATTTGTAAAGTCCCATCCCATATAATCATCCACGAAACCATTTCCGTCATCATCAATACCATTGGTGCTTTTATCATTATCATTAGCATCTAATCCCATTTCACCATCATTAAAGTATATTTTATGCTTTAAGTCAACATGGTTAAAATCAATACCTGTATCCACTATGCCTACAATTAATGAGTCACTGCCTTGGGTATATTTCCAGGCCTCAAATACATTAATTTTATTTAAAGCCCATTGCTTAGAAATTAAACTGTCATTGGGAATATTATCAACTTGATAAGTACGAGAGGGTTCAAAGTATTCAAGATTGATATCCGGAGAAATCGAAGCAACGAATGCTTCCTCGGTTATATCTTCTGATAACACCAACTTATATATTCTTGAAACGCGGGAATCGGCTATACTATATTTGGAAGAAAGCGAAGAAACCGAGTATGTGAGTGATTTACCCGCTTTTGTTTTTGCGGAAGTTTTTAAGATGCTTTTGGATGCGCAGAATTCCTTCACCGACTCCAATGGGGTAGAATCTGCAAATTTAATAAAGTATGTCTTCTGACCATAAACTTTACAGAATGTAAAGAGAAGAAAAACGATTAGTATTTTTTTCATATTTGCTAATATAACGCTAAATCCCTTATCAGGGTATTCAAAATTTTTTCCGAAATAACTCACTATTTCATAAAAGAAAAGGCAGTCCGCGGGGACCACCTTTCATTGTTTAGTCGGAACGGCGGGATTTGAACCCGCGACCCCTACCACCCCAAGGTAGTGCGCTACCGGGCTGCGCTACGTTCCGTTATAAGACTTGATGCAGTTGTTTAAGCAGTTTAACTAACTCTGCTAAGTCACTGCGTTTTATTAAAACTTCGCCTACTATTTCCGGCTCTAATGATTCGGAAGGGCTGATTAGTGTTTCATTAATTATCGGCTCTTCCTGAATTTCAGAAGTTTGGACCTCAATTACTTCCTCTTTTTCCAACAGCATTTTTTTTGCGCCTTCGATAGTGAACTTTTTCTCTCGTAGGAGCTCTTTTATCCGCATCACGAGAGAAACATCCTTATTGGTATAAGCTCTGTTCCCGGAGCGGTTCTTCTGAGGTTTTAATTGCTCAAATTCACCTTCCCAATAGCGAAGGACATACTGCTCCACCTCGGTTATCTTACTAACCTCGCTAATTGAGTAATAAAGTTTTCGAATATTTAGTTCACGCATTGCATTAGAAAATGATTTAACCAAAAATACATAATCTATTATAAAATATCAAGTTTTAAGTACTTAAATAATGCTAAACAGCAAGATTTAGTTCTTGAAGGGCATTTTATATGGAGATATAAGATTCTATTTCGTTTTAGTCATTAGCGTAAGCATATGTACTGCCGCAAGATAGCTGTTTTCTTTGCCGCCTGAAATCTGTGCATCACAAGCCTTTGCTGTGATTGAATGTTGGCGGAAAGACTCTCTTTTGTGGATATTAGACAGATGAACTTCAATTTTGGGGATACTACACAACTCCAGCGCATCCAATATAGCTATTGAAGTATGTGTATAAGCACCAGGATTTATGATAAGTCCATCATATTCCTCATCTGCTCTTTGAATAACTTCGAGTAACTCCCCTTCCATATTTGACTGGAAGAAGGTAAACTCAATATCAGGATAAGTTTCAGAAATAAGACTGTGAATTGTGTCGAGCGTAAAATTTCCATAATGCGAAGCATCGCGTTTATGGAGCATATTTAGATTTGGGCCTTGAACTACTATTATTTTCATTTCTCTTCCATTTCTGTCATTTCATCAATTACTTCTCTTAACCTCGGAGTAAGATACATTTGCTCTACCCCAAGCTCCTTGAGTGCTGCTGCTAGAATCATTGCCTTCCTTTGTGTGGATGCAAGCTTGTTAATGATAACTTGCTTCTTATCGGAAACAATGCAATAACCGCCTTTGAAATCGCCTTTTTCAAAACGAATTGTAGCGCCAAGCTGAACAGCCAATTCTTTCAATTCAGCGATTATTTCTTCGAACTCTTTTTCTTTTATCTTCATTACAAATATTTTTATTCAAATTTATTTAATTTGGTTATATTTTATTTTATCAATAATGCAAAATACTAAAAATATATGAATATTGCCTCAATCGATATAGGGACAAATACAGTCTTATTGTTAATTGCTGAAGTCGATAAGCAAAGAAATATCTTCAATCCTTTGTTGAACAAACTTAATATCCCACGCATAGGGAAAGGGCTCGCCGTAAGCGGAGTAATTTCACAAGATAAAATAGATTTGCTCACAACAATTCTTAAGGATTACAAGGCCGAAGCTGACAAATACAATTGCGAAGAAATTATTGCCGGATGTACTTACCCGTTTCGTGCAGCATCAAACTCAGTAGATATAATTAAGACCATCCAGGATGAGACCGGGATAAATATAACTACCCTTAAAGGCGAAGAAGAAGCTTTATTTTCATTTCTTGGAGTAACTTCAGATTATAAAACTGATAATAATATCACCGTAATAGATATTGGCGGAGGAAGCACTGAGTTGATTGTTGGGAGTAAAAACAATATTTCATATCGTAAAAGTGCACCGTTTGGTGTTGTTAATTCAACAGAACGACTGATAAAAAACTATCCTGTAACTGCTGCTGAGCTAGCAAGGATTCGCTCTGAAATCCGCCAAAATATATCCGAAGAATGGAATCTAATTCCCAGAGATTATGAATCAGTTATTGCAATTGCAGGAACACCAACCACCTTAGCTTGTATCAAAAGTGGCCTGCTTAATTTTGATGAAGAATTAATTCATAATTCAAATCTTGAAGTCTGTGAGTTGGAAAATTATATTGAAGTTCTAGCTAAAATGACTCCCAGGGAGATACTTGATACTTACGGCGATGTATTAAAAAACAGAGAAGATGTTATTTTAATGGGAACAATTATCCTTGCGGAAATTTGTCTATTTTTGAGAATGGACAAAATTCAGGTAAGCTCACGCGGGTTAAGATACGGTATGATTTATAAAAAATATTTTCAGGATTTCTGATACTTATTCTGAATAATAGTATCCTTAATTTTCCCTGCTTTGTTCAACTCAGGATAATCAAGACTGTAATGAAGCCCTCTGCTTTCCTTTCTCAGGGTAGCACATTTAACAATCAAATATGCTGATGTCACCAAATTTCTTAGTTCAAGCAAAGCTGCAAATACTTTGGTTTTCTTATATATTTCTTCAACTTCAAGGTTAAGGGTTTTTATCCTTCTTGCTGCTCTAGAAAGGCGTAGGTTTGAACGGACAATTCCCACATAGTCTGACATCAATTGTTTCAATTCCCTCTCACCGTGAGAAATCATTATTTTTTCATCAGGTGAAATTACATTAGTTTCATCCCAATCAGGTATATCCGGGAGCACGGTCGAATTTTCTTTGATTTGCTCTGAAATTCCCTGTGCAGCACGGGACGCAAAAACCAGTGCTTCAAGAAGTGAGTTGGATGCTAAACGGTTTGCTCCGTGCACCCCAGTCATGCTAACTTCACCGGTGGCATACAATCCGTTTATAGAAGTTCTACTAAAAGAATCAACAATTATCCCTCCGCAGATATAATGTGCTGCGGGTACTACAGGGATAAATGCAGTGGTGGCATCAATTCCCTCTTTAAGGCACCGTTCATAAATGTTAGGGAAATGGTCCTTTATTTCACTTGAAGATTTATGCGTAATATCAAGATAAACAAAGTCTTCACCACTTATTTTTAATTCTGAATCTATAGCCCTTGCGACTATATCCCTCGGAGCAAGCTCCAATCTGGAATCATATTTAGTCATGAATCTTTCCCCCGTTTGATTCCTCAAAATGCCACCAAATCCTCTAACTGCTTCAGAAATCAAGAAAGCTTGCTCCCGTATTGAGTGTGCTCCGCTATTATATAATGAGGTTGGGTGAAACTGAATAAACTCTAAATTAGAAAGGCGTGCTCCAGCCCTGTATGCCATTGCTACTCCATCGCCTGTAGCAATTCCGGGATTCGTAGTGTGAAGATATACCTGCCCCATCCCACCGGTAGCAATAACTGTGGCTTTTGCCTTAATTTTAATAACTCTCTCCCCATTAATATCAAGCACATAAGCACCCCAACAATGAAGGTTTTCGCTTGGAGAGTCCTTCAGATTGGTCAAATTGTGTTCAGTCAGAAGGTCAATTGCTAAATGGTTTTCAAGAACTGCCACATTCTTTTGCGCACTTATATATTCTATTAATGTTCTTTCTACTTCTTTGCCGGTCAAGTCCTTTGCATGAACAATTCTTGGGAAGGAATGTCCCCCTTCTCTTACCAAGTCTAAATTGCTACTGTCAGATAAAGTAAAGCGCGCGCCAAGATTAATCAACTCTTTAATATGAGCGGGACCTTCCTTGACAATCATCTCGACAATATCTTTGTGACAAAGCCCGGCGCCTGCGATTAAAGTATCGTTGATGTGGTTATCAAAGGAATCGCGTGAATCGAGTACAGAGGCTATACCGCCCTGAGCATAATTAGTGCTAGACTCTGATTTCTCCTTCTTTGTAACAAGGGTGACTTCTGCATATTTTGAAATTTGCGCTGCAGTGTATAATCCACCTATACCGCTTCCAATGACTAAAACTTCTGTAACTATTTCCATAATAATTTATCTGATATTTATTAGTAGTATATATGGCAAAATATTCACTATTGCAAACAAAATTAATGACAATGCAAAGGATGTTCTCTTGTTTTGATTCATTAGTCTAAGCCCCGTGTTCATTAAAAGGAAAGCCCAGACATAAAAGGCCCCCTCAAAGAATAGAAAAATATATGAGAACACCGGATGAATTTCAAATATATTCGGGTTTTTATAAAAGATATATTTCCCAAAGATTACAAACTCTGGTATAGAAAGCACTATTAAGGAGAGAACAATTGGGATTTGTGAGTA
>CAIWTC010000153.1 GCA_903915485.1 uncultured Ignavibacteriales bacterium
CCCCGCGAGATGAATTTAATCATGATTTTTTCACGGAATGGAGTGAATACGAACAGTCACTAGCTGACTACTTCGCAATAAGGTCAATAAGTTATTTCCTCGTTAACGGTTTAATGTCATTAACCAATAGTTATAGTGCAGCAAGATTCAGACAAGCAATTTCCGAAACCTCAAGACCATTCATTGACTTCATCTTTGAAAAAATTGCAGAAGATGCAATTCAAAGCTCAGTCTGGTTCGATAGAAAAGAAATCTTTAATGATTATAAAATTTATATTGATGATACTCAGTTCAAGTTGCAAGGATTCACGCGCTTCATATCTAAATTTTGCTCAGTCTTCAAACTGCAAAAGGAAAATACTAAAACTTTCACTTCACGCTTGACACGCTTAAAAGGTAACATCAAAGAACTTGCAGCAGAGTTTTATAAATCAACAGGCGAAATTCAATCGGAAATGACAGTCACAACAGACGGACAACTTGAACCTCAACAATCTGAATTACCTTTTTAATCACATAAGTAAATGATATGCTATCTTTTATTACTCAATGTCCTAAATATATTCCTAAGCCACGCTAATGTCATTAGTACACAAATTAGAAGCTGAGCCATACATTCCACCGGCTAAAGTCCAGGTGGAGCAGAAACAGACTAATATTAATTTCTATTTAGCGTTCAAATCAGTTGGCATAACCTCTAAACACATTTTTAACGAATTAGAATTAGAATTAATCCGCAAGAAAGCTAAAGAATCCACCTTGGAACCGGAAACCGCATTCTTTCAGGCCTCAGTGGAAATTTTGAACTTCAGAAGAAAGTTTGCAGATGAAAAAAAATCCCTAATCATTGATATTTTAGGAGGTATTGAGTTAAACCAATGGAATTAAGAACATATCAAATCGAATTAGCTAAGAAAGCTGCTTCAAAACTCAAAGAGCATCAAATAGTTTATATGGCTATGGAAGTCAGAACAGGCAAAACACTCACTTCACTACTTGCAGCACATTTTATACATGCTAAAAATGTTTTGTTCCTAACTAAACGCTTAGCGCGGGAATCAATAAAGACAGACTTCAAGTCTTTTAACTTCAATTATAAAATCACAGTCACTAATTATGAGAAATTGCACAAACTTATTGATAATTATGATGTCATAATTTGCGATGAAGCGCATCTCCTCGGAGCATTCCCAAAACCTACCAACAGAACCATATTGCTAAAAAAAATAATCTCTAAAACTAATGCAAAGGTCATTTACCTATCAGGCACACCCAATCCTGAGAGTTATTGCCAATTATTTCATCAATTTTGGGTAACAGGACGAGGCCCTTGGAGCCAGTACATTAATTTTTATAAGTGGGCTGCAACTTATGTCAATATCAAAACTAAATTTATAAGCGGTTTCCAAGTCCGTGACTATTCTCAGGCTCATGCTCAACTAGTTAAGACAGATATTGCCCCTTATCTCATAACTTTTAGCCAACAGGAAGCCGGCTTTACAAAAAAAGTCTTTGACTGCATCGAATTTGTCAAAATGGATGATTCAACCTATGAATTGATTGAGTTACTTAAACGCAATAGGATAATTGCACTTTCAGACGAGGAGGAAATTATTGCAGACACACCGGTAAAACTCATGTCAAAGATACACCAACTTTGCGGCGGCACAATAAAGTATGAAAATAATTCATCAGAAATACTTGATAGAAGCAAAGCAAAATACATAGCAAAGAAATATTCAGGCAAAAAATTTGCTATCTACTATCTTTTCATTGAAGAAGGAAACTTACTAAGAGAATATTTCCCAAACCATACAGCTATCCCCGAAGAATTTAACGCTAATGATGATTTAATCTTCATCAGTCAAGTACAGTCCGGAAGCATGGGAATAAATTTAGCCACAGCAGAATTTATAATAATGTATAACATATCATTCAGCAGTCTGGCATATTGGCAAAGCAGAGCCAGATTACTTTCAAAGGATAGAATCGGTGATGCAAATGTTATTTGGCTATTTGCTCAAAACGGTATCGAGGAAAAAATATTTGATGCAGTAACACAGAAAAATAACTACACTCAAGCATACTTCATTAAGGATTATAAATTATGAAACCAATTTCAGAATCAACGCTCCAAGCTAGATGTTTACGATATTTGCGGGAATCACATCCTAACATCTATTATGAGAAGATTATTAACGGCAATCGAGCAGGACTGCCAGACCTAAGACTTTGCATAAAAGGTAAATTTGTCGCTGTAGAATTAAAGTCGCTCAAAGGCAAAGTTTCAGAATTACAGGCTCATAACCTCCATAAGATAACAAAAGCCGGAGGAATTGCACTAATTTCTAATGATTTAGTCCAATTTAAGCAGCTTATATGCGAAATTGCAAATTCTTTACCCTAACACTTGCAAACCGCTTTTACACTTCCATAAATTTACATAAACAAAAAAGAAAGTTATTACAAATGAAATGGTTTGAAATATTTAAGACAGGAATACACACAGATTCAGCCGGAAATACTCAGGCATGGACTAAAGAGGATATTCAGCACATCGCAGACAGTTACGACCCCTCAAGTTTTGAAGTTCCCCTAGTTATCGGACACCCCGAAACTGATGCACCGGCTTACGGATGGGTAGAAGCCTTAAAAGTCGTTGGCGATAAACTCATGGCAGCAGCTAAACAAGTTGCACCGGAATTTATCGATATGTTCCGTAAAGGTAAATTCAAAAAAATCTCTGTTTGTTTGACACCCTCAAAGAAGTTGCGGCATGTTGGATTCTTAGGCGCAGCAGCTCCCGCAGTTGAGGGATTAGCCACAGCTAACTTTAACGCACTAGGTCAAGACATAATCTCGTTCGAATCAGACAACGAGAACATCACAGTTGCAACCATTGAAACACTTGTCGAACAAGTATCAGAGTTATCACTTCAATTCAGCAAACTCAAAGTACAGTTAGACGAGAACGCAGATAAAGAAGCCAAAGACAAAGCAGATGCAGATGCACAGGCGCAAGCTGATGCAGAAGCCAAAGCACAGGCAGAAGCAGAAGCCAAAGCTCAAGCAGATGCACAGGCAGAAGCACAGGCTAAAACAAAACAAGGCGAAGTAATCTTTGCCGCATTCCTTGACACCAAGACAGCAAGCGGAGTAATCACACCCGCACAAAAGGCAATCTTGATGAATGCAGACAGTCGCAGCTTCGCGAACCTAACTGCATTCATAGAAACCCTTGAACCAAAGAACCTCAACAGTCACTTTGCGCGCAAGACCGAAGCGGAAGCAACACAAGTCAGTCAGTTGCAAACACTAACAGAAGCCATTAGAAATAACTCTTAACATAAGGAACAACCCAAATGAAACTAAACCAAATCTCAGCCGGTGATGCAGTCACACAGTCAGTTGTGAAAGCAATCCTAGAGAACGCATCCGTTCTTCAACACGCACAATTCTACTCAATCGTAGGAAGTGCATCATACGACCGCAAAACTGCATCAGCAACAGGCGGCCAATTCAGAAGCCTTGATTCAGACTATCCCCTAAACTCGGTAAGCCCTGTATTCACAAACCCTGCGCTCCGTATCTTAGGCGACCAAGTGCAAGTAGACCAGGCACACGAACGCAGAGGAACTGATGTAAACTCAGTCAGAGCGCTTGAACTCCTAAACTTCGCAAAGAACCTTGGCAAGCAGTTTCAGAACTACTTGTTCAACGGCGATTCAATGACAAGCTCAGAACAGTTTGACGGACTCAAAGTATTGGTTCCATCAGGTCAAACACTTGTCGCTTCATCAAACGGACTTGCAGTTGTAACCGGAAGCGATAATACTGCAAGAACAGCACAGCAGAAGTTTTTAGAACTTCTTGATGTCTTGATTGAACAAACCGAAGGTGCCGACCTCTTAGTCATGGACGGAAAAACGCTTGCAAGATTAACTACAATTGCGAGCTCACAAGTCACAGTGTCAATGAATGAGTTTGGCAAACCGGTTAAACACTACAACGGAGTTGCGATAACTTCAGCCGGATATGATAAAAACGGAACCCGTGTAATCCCTCATACCGAAACTTGCGGAACTTCAAGCGCAACAACCTCAGTCTATGCTATGAAATTTGGTGCCGGTACTGATTATAGTATTGCAACAAATTCCGGTATTGAAGTCAAAGACTTAGGAGTTGTCGGCCCATTTTTTACCCATAAAGTGGAAATCGATGCATGTCCTGTCCTCTTGAACGATAAATCAGTTGCCCGCTTAACAGGCTTAATCATTTCCTAGTCATTATTTCTTTCACTACCCTCCGGCACCATGTCGGAGGGTTTTTTCTTAGGATATTTATGAAAATAATAAAATTCATTGTCAATATAAGTTTAGCAGCCGTCGGACCTGCAATAGATTCAATTTGCTATCTGCAAAAAGACTTCCCTTTAACTCTAGTTGAATTGCGCTCTAGTATGCTAAATATTGAATCAAACGGCTATTTCCGTAGAGATTCAGTTGCAGCAACAGTTGAAGCACTAATTAAATCGAATACAATTGATATTACTCATATTAATGTCAATTCCTTGCAATTGCCATTAAATCAATTCTTTAGCGAAGATGTCACATCAAACAAGCTCATAATCACAATTGAAATCCCAGACCATTTGCCTCCTCCGCGCGAATTTAAGGGCTTCATATCTGCATTAAGCGGTCAAGTACCAAATATTGAAATCATCAAAAATGATTTTGGCAAGCATCATTTGGACGGCGAAATCGACCTTTTTTCGCTAATCTTTGCAAATGATATTGAACCTTTTAGTACAAATTATTCAATCACAAATGACAAAAATGATGCGGAAGTTTCTTTCACAAAGGATGATATCTGCACTTTCATTATTGAAACCGCAACTTCGTTTGCGCTTGATAAATCTCTGATTCAAATTACAGAGTTCCCCGATGCTTGGCAATCGTAAGCTACTAGCATTCTTCATAACTATATCTATCTTCAGCGCAGCCGTCTTGACTGCGCTGTGGATACTTCGCCCAACTTCATTGGACTTCGTAAGTCTGATAACTACATTAGCCACATCTTACGCAACATTGAGCGGACTATTCTTTGGCAGCAACATTTTAGAACATTTTTCAAAAAAGAAAAATGAAGATTCCAATTAGCACACTAGTCATACTCCTTGCAGGAGTATTCTTAATCACGCTTTACTTCTTCAATCGCCAAAAGCCAACTGCCAAAAGCCAAGAAATTTCCCTTGGGAAATCTGACACAGCAACAACACACCAACACATCACCGGAAGCAAAACCGCAAAAAGATTTAGCCGGAACGGTGCCAGAAGCTCCGGCCCTCAAACGGATTCGCTACGCGAACCCTTTTTTTCTATCACTGATAGCACAAACCAAACCAAAATCCATATTGAAGTATCAGGAATACCCGATACATTGAACCCATTAATCACATGGGAATTGGCTACGCCAATTTTTAACATCACACGGATTGACACCGTGACAATCACAAAAGAAATCACAGTTGAGCGGGAACCAGCGTTCCCGACAACAATTTTAATCACAACAGTTGCAGTCGCAACTGTTTTAATCTTAATACTCAAATGAAAATCAAGAACATATTATTCCCAAACAATGAATATTTCCAAGAGAAATGTCCTAAAACTCAAATCGTACTTCATCACACCGTATCAGCAAAAGGCGAATTTGTAGATGATTGGTGGAAATCAGATAAAGGTGCTTCAAAAGTCGCAACGGCATTTGTACTTGACAAAGACGGAACAATTTTCCAACTCTTTGATGAAAATTACTGGGCTTATCATATCGGGCAAGGCGCATCAGTACATGACAACCAAAAAACAATCGGAATCGAAATTGTGAACGAGGGCGCACTTCAAATTGATAAATCCACCAACCGCATGACTTGGTTCAACGGTAAAAATCCCTACACCGGCGAGTACATCACACTTGCAAAACCTTGGAGGGGAAGCCAATTTTTCCCAACCTACACACCGGAACAGTATGCATCATTGAACGAACTTTTGCCCCATCTTTGCGGGAAATTTAACATCCCAAAAAAAATAATTACCACTTGGCAATATTCGAATAACTATCGGAATTTTATCGGCATAGTCAGTCACCATAACCTAAGAACGGATAAATCTGATGTCTCCAAAGCGTTCGATTTCAGCAAATTGCGGGATTTTAACCTCGTTAATTCCATATTTTAGTGACATATTCCAATTGATATGCCAATAGTGGTAACCTAATCTCACCCAATATTGAAGCGGTCACAACCTCATTCATGCCAATATTCCAATCACTTTACTACTTTTATAAAAAAAATATATAAAAGAGAGGGATAAGCGATAGTTTCATCACTTTACAACTTTTAGGAAAAACCCCAAAACCTATTGGCATATTGGCATGCTTGATGCTATTGTACTTCTTCGCAAGCCAAAGCCCTTGCTCGGTCACATCCCTGCTTCATTCCATTTCCGCAGGAACTTTAATCTCACAGCGCAGACAGCAAGCGTCGCTAGCTGACTGCGGGACACGCAGGCACAATTCGCTAAAGCTCATAGTGTCTGCTTGATTCAAACTTGCTACCAACGCGCCGGCCCCTAGGCGATGCAACCCAGTGTAGCGGCTTTTTAGTCCCAAGCGCTGAATTAAAAACGCTACGCTTTTTTAGGTAGATCGCTCGGATGCACTCGTTTATGCCGTTAGCACGGATTGTAGTTTGTCGCACACCTCTACCAAACGAAGATAGACACATTATAAATGAAATCCCGTTCGGCAAGGTCAGTCACAAGTCGCCCCCCCCCTGAATCTCAAAAGACCCCTGCCCCCTCCTTAGCCCGCAAAGTACGCTATTCCGTGCCTCTGTCACGCTTTACGCATTGTGCAGCAATCTCACTTGCTTTCCCCCTGATGCCGGCAAGTGTCCACACAGTTTTGGTAGTCGTTGAGTTTATCAGGTTTCATCACATCGGTTCAGTCGTTGGGTTGAGCATTGAAGCACTTGCCGTCACAGGTACGCAAGGCTGCACACTGCCCGCGCTCCGCCGGCACTTCATTTTACGCTTTACATAACAGAAATTCTACAACAGGGCTAATCGCCGGGAACCTGTCGTAGAATTGCAGTTATGCAAACTTCATGCAGGCTAATCGGGGGCAGGCAGGGGGGGGGCTTAATCTCAACCTTGCCTCACACCCACCCACCCCTCGTTGTATCAGAAATCATATGTTTCACAACTTGGCTTATGTTCCCATGCTGAACGAAAAACAACTGTGCTATTCCGCCGATAAAGCGCAGTTAGACCAAATCGCATGCGCATTCATCTGCGGGCACAGATGTTTTTTTGACCACAACTTGGCAAGAAGCGTTTAAGTGTGCCCCTTCTATCTCTTCGCTCAACACTCACTCCGTTCCTTCAGGGGACACACCTAAACGCCAATCACATTAGCCCCACCGGTGCGCAATCCTATATAGTGTTGCGGTCACTTAGGCTGCCGTCGATAAGACTTGATTATTAATCTTATATCGTCGTCAGCCCACCCGCAACACCTTGACTAATTGCGCCCCGCCCACCCACCACCCCGAATAATCTAGCGCAGCCGGCAAGACTTTAACTTTGCCGTCTGCTACAAAAAAAAAAGATTCCGCTCGTCGTCGCTCATTTTTGGTTTACTCACTCACTCACTTTTTATTTTCTTCGTCGGGGTCGGTTTCTCTTTGCTTGCTCGAGGCTCGGAAAACCTCACATTCGCGCGCTTCGTTCCTCCCGTTCCCCTCCTCGCTTTTCTTTACCGTTCGTTCGTTCGTTTGATTAATTCGCTCCTCCTCGCTCCATAGCCCCGCCCACCCACCCTCCGCTTAGATTATCCGGAATCTTATCCCTTGACCCGCTCCAATTTAGCATTTGTCTGCTTCTCTTATCCTTTAGCTCGGGATTGTAGTTCACTAACATATTGAATAATTTCATCCTAGCTATTGAAGGATTTTATGGGAACATTATAAATTATATTCCCACCCACCCCCCTTTGCTCCGCAACTTCTGGTTGAAAACAATTGCTCACTTTTCTCCCTTGGAACAATCATTCCCCCCCTTTGTGGAACAGTTTACTCAAATTGAAAGCTAAACTTGTCGCAATTTGTCTACATCTAAGTCTTTTTAATTGAAGTATTAATTGAAAGATTTTTCAAGTGTGCGTGAAATAAGAGCAGAATGCCTCTCGGCTGAGCGGACAGACAAACTGAACGCTTACCCCTCCCCCTATTTGCGCAGCCAGGCGCAGGCGCACCAATCTCCCATGGATTAAAAAGCATTTGTTGAAGTCGTTGTTGCTATTTAGTATATTTGTTTTTATTAATTAAAAGTATTTATTATGACAAAGCAAAAACTCTCTAAAAATTTACTGACAAGAACAGGCAGTAATCTTTTTTCATTTCTAAATATGTTGCCAGACCCCGACACAGTCGCCACCAAAGCAACGCTAAAAATTTCTGACTACAGAGATTTATTATCAGATGCACATTTATATTCAACCGTGCAGCAGCGCTTCAGTTCAGTGATATCTTTATCCTGGCAATTAAACTCTACGAGTAATCAAAAGGTAGATGATTTTATTACTCAGTTCCTTAAGTCCTGGAGCCTAGACAATTTGTACATCCAAATTTTGGATGCAGTATTATTTGGTTATAGTGTTCTTGAAATTGTATGGGATATAAACAGTAAGTCGTATCTACCCGCAGAAATTCAGGCGAAGCCGCAGGAGTGGTTTTACTTTGATATTGATAATCAACTTAAATATTCCGGTGATAACATCATTAAAGACAATCGCAATTTAGAGCTGCCGCCGGATAAGTTTCTATTGGTGCAGCATTCATCAACTTACTTTAATCCTTATGGCGAGAAGCTGCTTAGTAAATGTTATTGGCCCGTGCATTTTAAACGCTCAGGTATGCAGTATTGGTTAACTTTTCTTGAAAGATATGGGATGCCATTTTTAGTTGCAAGTTCACCGGCCGGTGCATCAGAAGCAGACAAGCTTGCGCTGATGGATGCACTCGAGAAGATGCTGCTTGATACAACCGCAATCGTTCCGACAGATTCAACCGTTAAATTTTTGGATGCAGGAAATAACTCTTCTTCAGATATATATAAGTCATATAGTACCTTTTTTAATTCAGAAATATCCAAAGCAATATTAAGCCAAACACTAACAACAGAAGTCGGCACCTCTGGAAGTTTCTCAGCATCCCAGACACACCTAAATGTATTCAACAATGTAGTTTTCAGCGACAAGAAATTAATCGAGAACACATTAAACAAGTTGATAAAATTAATTGTAGACTTTAATTTTCCAAATGTAACAGAGTATCCTCAATTCAAACTATTTTCAGAAAAAGAAGTAAGAGAAGATTTAGCGGCGAGAGATAAAATACTAACAGAGCAAGGTTTAAAATTCACAAAGGACTATTACAGGAATAGTTACAACCTACAGCCGGATGATTTTGAACTTTAGTGATTCAAAAATGATTCAAAATCAGAAATAAATAGACATTTATAGGAACTTGTTATAACATCCCGTCTTAACAATACTCTCACAAACCGTGAATTTATCGCAAATTCACGGTTTTATGGGAGCCAACTAAGGGAGTTGAACCCTCGACCTGCTCATTACGAGTGAGTTTATAAACACTAAATTTAGCCATAAATCAAACTTTTTAGCCTCCAATGATTCAAAAGTGATTCAAAAAAAATATTTACTTGATTTCGTTTGTGTAATATAATAGTTTTGAGTAAACAATTAAGAATTTTATGACAAAACATACACAAGATTTTATTAACCGCGTACAGGAAATAGTAATCCTATTACTTGACAAACAACCTTTACTCGAGGAAAGTAAGTCAAATGATTTACTTGCTATCATCATGGAAAGGTATGCAGTCCAGAAGCGGCAAGCAGTCACATATCTTTCAGAAGCCCGCCTGCTCATTAACCAACTCGGTAAGCAAAACATCAAACTCAGTTATCTCAAAGCCATGTATGACCGTGAATTTTTGTTTCGTAAGTCAAAGGATGCAAACGACCTCAGGCTTGCACTCGAAGTAATCCGCGATAGAGATAAAATTGCCGGACTATATGTTGAAAACTACAAATTCGAAAAAGAACCCGCTCCGGATTTAACCAACATATCCACAGAAGAATTGAAAGCATTATTACATGAGTGAACATCTTGCAATTTATTCCAGCATCCTTGGCATACTAGGTTTTGTGAATATATTTTATATTTCTCGTCTTAGCAGAATTGAAAAAAAACAGGACAGCGATGAAGAACGCTTGAACGGCATCGAGAAAAATTACCTTGACAGATTCGCAGATTTAGGCGATAAAGTCCACAATTCAAAAATTGAAATCTTGCAAGCCATTAACGCTTTTAACGAAACAATTTATAATCTAAAGCTCGAAGTAAAAACAGTTAAGGCAAAGAATGAAAAGTAATGCAATTGCAGCCTTATTGTCAGCAGAGCTACAACGGAGGGATTTTTATGAATTTTGCAAAGCATACGATTCAAGTTTCTTTACCCCTGCTAAAACTTACCTTAAAACTATTGCAGATAGTTTCCAAAATATTGCAGACGGTAAAACCAAAAAACTTATAATATCGATACCACCCAGAGCGGGTAAAAGTTACATCAGCAGTTTGTTTTGTGCTTGGATGCTTGGCAATAACCCCACCGAAAGCATCATGAGAAATTCCTACTCAATGGAAATTGCTTCAAAGTTTTCTTACGATGTTCGCAATATTATTGTTTCAGCAAAGTATAGTAAAGTCTTCCCTGCGGTCAAACTTAAAGCGGACCGGACTAGCATCACAGACTGGGCACTTGATACAGCCCTGCAAGGTTCTTACTTTTGTTCAGGAGTTGGCGGCTCAATCACCGGTAAAGGCTGTTCGATGCTCGCAATTCTTGATGACCCCATAAAAAACATTGAGGATGCACTCAGCAGCACAATCTTGGAAAAGACTTGGAGTTGGTACACTTCAACACACTTGGCGAGAATGGAAAGCGGCTGCGCGGAAATACAAATTGCAACCCGCTGGAGTGTTAATGATGTTATCGGAAAACTTTTGGAAGACAATGAAGCAGCTTGGCATCAAATCACAATCCCTGCACTAACACCGGAGGACAAAAGTTTTTGCGAAGAAATCAAAACAACTGCAGAATATTTAGAACTAAAGCGCATTAATGATGTCTATATTTGGAATGCTGAATATATGCAGCTGCCTATCACTGTTGGAGGTCTTTTATATCCTACCAATGAATTGAAGCGTTACCATGATAACAATGAGCGTTATGATTCAATTATTGCTTATTGCGATAGCGCAGACACCGGAAGTGACTATCTTTGCGCATTAATTGCAGGCCTAAAAAATAAAAAATTGTTTATCCTTGATGTATTATTTACACAGGAGGGCATGGAAATCACAGAGAGAAAACTTGCCTCAATACTCATGCAGCACGGATGCAAATTTATCACAATAGAATCTAATTCAGCGGGTAAAATCTTTGCGCGTAATGTTGGTAATATTCTTAATGACAGTCAGTATTCATGCAAAGTTGCAACCGTTCATAATTCCCAAAACAAGGAAACTAGAATTTTAGTACATTCCGGAATAGTTAAAGAAACTGTTTACTTCAAAGATACTTTTGCAGCGGGAAGTGATTATGATTTATTTTTCAAGCAGTTTACAAGCTACATTAAAATTGGTAAGAATAAACATGATGATTCAGTCGATGCAGTCACCGGCTTAGTCGAGTCTTCAGCACAGTTCAATGTAGTTTCAAAAATACTTAGTCGCAGAGTTAAACCATTTAGCCCCACACTTCGTGGATATTACTCTATTAACCGGAATGTCGCACTCTGACAGCTTCATTCATTTCCAACCGCATCTTTTCACGGTTTACATTAATGTAATACTTTTCTGTAGTTTTTATATTATCATGCCTCATATACAGCTTCAAGTAATACGGGTTTATCCCAATTTCTGCCAGTTCAGTACCTCGAGTTCTTCTCAAATCATGAATGCTGTAATCAAGATTAGTTTTTTTCATAACTCGATACCAAGCGCATTTCATTTCATCGTAAGTTTCCCCGAATATTGGTTCCGGTCTTTTGATAATATTCTTTATATGTTTTATAGTGTCGCTAATTATTGGCAGTAAATCAATTCTTTTCCCCTTGATATTCATAATTTGCACTTTTAAGGCTTTTAAGTCAAAATCTTTTGTCTTCAATTCGCGCACTTCGTTTGCTCTTAATGCCAGTAAATATATTGTTCTAAATGTTTCGTAATATTTAGTGTTTAGCAGTTCATCAAATATTTTTTTCAGTTCATCCTTGGCAATTATTCTTACTTCCTTTTGCTCTAATTGAGTTTTCTTAAAATAATTAATCTTTATCAATTCATTATCTTTAGCCCACTTCATTATTGCATATATCCTAAGAGTATAGGTTGCAATAGAATTTACCGAAAGTTTAGTACTGATGGTTTTTGCAAAACTATTAACCTTAACTCTGTCTTGAAGATGTTTCAAAAACACATTATAATCATTCATGTTTAATTGCGCTGCATTTTTATCCCCGATACTGTCAATCAAATGTTTTATAGCAATCCGGTACAGGCTTAAAGTCTTTTCTTTACGCAATTTGTTTTTAAGATATTGCTCACACAAATCTGCGAGCATCAAACTTTTATCAGTAGTTTTAATTTGCTCTTGTATCATCCCAAGTCGCAATTTTGCTTGGAAGTCTTTTAATATCCTTTTGGCAATAGCTTTATCGTTTGTGTTTGTGCTTATGCTTTTACGCAGCCCAAGTATTCGGTCATAATATTGTATCCTCCATAGTGTACTTGTCTTAGGAAGGTATATATTTGCCATTTATAAACTCCGGCCCGCAGGCTGCCAATATATTACTCGTCTAATAATTTGAATATCCTTTTTCAGTATTTTTACACCGTCATTATGATGCATAGCTGTTATTGTAACATTATCTTCCCCTACTTCAATAACTTTACGCACAAATAATCTGCTTTCTTTTAGTAATATGCAAACTAAATCACCGGCATAGTAATTTTCATTATTATCTAATACCAAGTAATCATTCTGCTTAATTACATAGTCATTCCCTTGAATTTCTTCATCATTAAGCTCAATTACTATGTTTCCGGTTTGGTGAATTTTTCCGCGCATGATGTATGTTATCCCTATCTTATGTTTTGTTATAAGGTTGATAACCTCGTACCAACCGTTTTTATTTGTTGTACTTATTAAATCATCAAAGCTACATTCGAAGATAATTGATAATTTATTTAGTGTTGATAGACTTGGCTCACTCTCATTTCTTTCATACTTGCTATAAGCATTCTGAGAGATTCCCAGTTGCGCAGCTATTTCCACTTGAGATAAATGCGCTTTTTTGCGTAATTCTATTAACTTTTGCCCGATATCCATTTTTTTTGTTCCTCACTCTTTTTTTTTCTTGACTTATAGCTAAAAGTTTTATAAATTGTCCTTTGGGTTTTATATACTTTTATTTACTAATGTTTACTTAATTATACATGAATAATTTAACAAAAGCAACAACTATTTTGCGTATTCCAATATTTTATCATTCACGCTTAAAGCGTTTGTCTGTTCGTACAGGCAAAACGATGATTTACTTGATAGCTGAATTTATTAAAGACGGACTAAAAAAGTATGCGTAATCAGTCGGATGCAGTAATGACAAAAACCGAAGCTGCCAAATTCTTTAGAGTTGGTTATACTACATTTATAACTGACTTTATCGAATCCGGTAAGCTCCCACTTTATAAGCTACCTAATAACAACACGGTCATTCTTTTGTCTGACTGTCTTAACTTAATCAAATCACACCAATTATTCACGGAAGTTAAAATATGTTCTTAATTTCTTTCATGTTGATAGTTGTCAGCATTTATGCTGCATTCTTTATGCTAAGCGATAAAGAATTAAATTCATCATTAATCGGTATTAGACACCGCATTAAAATTCTTCTTTCCCTGCTCATATCTTTCCTATATGAGTTAAAAACAAAACTATGATATGCCCCGACTGTTCCGGTAATGGAGAAGTGCCGGCCTATGCATGTAATGTTTGTGATGCAAATACTTGCGTTTGTACTGATGTTGAAATGACTGAATGTCACGAATGCCACGGCACCGGCAAATTATATAATTGCTATGCTTGCCAAGATACAGGCGAAGTCTGGCTTGACCGTTCTGATGATAGAACCGGAAGAGTTTATGAAATCATGAAACGATGCAAGTGTTGTAGATGATAGACTGTTGCCCCTTTTGTAGCCTTATTGTCCTCCGTGTCTATAACAATGCACACGAATCAGTATTGATTGATTATAATTCAAATTTTGTCGGCGCCACTCTTTATGAGCCGGCTATTCATAAATTACATTTTTTCAGTTGCAAACAAGATGCACTTTTTTTAAGAAAGAAAATAAAGGTTTAATATGAAATCTACCATATCACAAACGCAGTTGTTGGAACCTAGCAATTGCGTGTTTCCTCCGGTCCCCGCAGTCGCCCCCTGCGGGGACCTTATTTCCAAAGTCGATTCTTCCTCCGGAAGATTTTATTCTATCCCAAGCACATCAGAAAAAATATTCTATCCCTCAGTAACAACCATACTAAAAACATACTTCCAAAGTTACTTAGCAAGATGGCGAGGCGAACTCGGTAACCAAGAAGCTGACAGGTTATTCATCGAAGCCGGTGAGAAAGGAACCTTAGTACATGAGTTGTTCTCAGACCTTGTAAACGGTTTAACACTTCACTATAAAACAACCTATGACAATTCAATCCCAAACAAAATAATCCATGATGATTATATTTTTGTACAGCTCTATAAGTTGCAGCAATTCTTTGAGATAGTTAAACCAAAAATCATTTTAAACGAAGCCATGCTATATTCCAACAAATATAAATACGCAGGAACTCTTGATTTATTGCTTAAAGTCGAGGGCGGCACATTTCTCATCAATGGAAGAAACCCGGTAACAATTAAATCCGGAATCTATCTTGCAGATATTAAAACCGCAAACAACATATTCCCAAATTATCACTGGCAGACAGCAGCCTATGCAAAGGCGACAATAGAACGCAAATTAGTCCGCAGCATCACCGGCACCATGATTCTACACACTAAGAGCAAAGTCAAGAACGGCATCGAGGGTTTCAGCTGCATTGTCCGCGACAAAAAACAAATGCAGGAAGATTTCAAAAATTTCCTAAAAGTTAAATCAATCTATGATATAGATGCACCGCAAGAACCAGCAGTGTATCAGTTTCCAAATTCATTAAATATTACGAGGTCTTAAATGGCATATCATCAAGTATCAAACTTGGCAATCAGTTTTCATAAACCCGAGAACACAGGTAAATCAATGGAGGGCTTTTTTCTTGGTACAAGAGAAATCAAATCAAACAAAGAGGGTATGAAAGATTTTAAAATTCATGATTTTATCGCACCCGACGGATTGCCTTTTAGTCTTTATGGTTTTACTGTTCTTGATAACACTATGAGCGGCATTCCTAAAAAAAGATTATGCAGAATAACATATCAAGGAAAGACTGACACTAAAACAAAATTTGGCGGCACCGGCTACCATAAAGTTTTAGTTGAACAAGATTCAGAGGCTCAATATCCGGAATTTGACCTCCCTGCACTGCCAGAAGCAGCAGACCCCTTTTAATTTTGTCGCCCGAGCTGTTATTGTTTAATTAATTGAAGTACTTTAACGGCGAGGGCGAAACTTAATTTTTATAATTTATGGTAGAATATAAAAAATTTGTCGAAGCAGGTTTAAGCGTTATCCCTGTTAATCCCTTGGATAAAAAACCCTTTTTTGCATGGAAAAAATTTCAAAACGACAAACCAACGCGCGAGGATATAATTGCTTTCAGCAGATTTAACCCCGCCAATGTTGCTATAGTTTGCGGTATTGTTTCCGGTAATGTCGAGGTCATTGATTTTGACAACAAAGATAATTTAGTGTCAAAAAGATTCAACTCATTCATAAATGATAATTTAATTGTTCCAATTATTGATAAATACAATCTACCTTATGAGAAAACACCTAGCGGCGGGTATCACCTTTTTTATCGTTCTTCTTTTATCGAGGGCAATCTTAAACTTGCTAAGGTTAATAATGATACAGCCATTGAAACACGCGGCGAAGGCGGGTATGTTATTTGCGCACCAAGCATAAATTATGAGTTGCTTAATGGAAGTCTTTATGATATCCCATTAATCACACCGGAGGACAGAAATACACTTCTCAATACTTCACGCAGTTTCAACCAAGAAGTAAAACAGGAAAAAACATCAGAACACACCGGAAACACTATAGGCGAGGAGTTTTCTAAATCGTCACAAGCTCCATCAGTAATTAAGGAAATCTTAATCGCTGCCGGCTGGAAGTTAATACACACATCAAACGGTAATGAACAATGGCAAAGACCAAATAAAAGCGAGGGCACCTCTGCATCTTATAACGGTCAAATTCTAAATGTTTTCAGCTCTAATGCAGCACCGTTTGAACCTAAAGGATATACAAACTTTCAAGTTTTAGGTTTACTCAAATTTAACGGCGACTTCAAAGCAGCAGCCAAGTATCTTGCTTCGCAAGGTTTTGGAAAATCACAAGACACATTTTTCATAAGGAAAAATGATGATAGTAAATACTTCATTGATTATTCAGCCTATATAAGTTTCCTGTCAGCTCATGGATATTATAAATATTTTTACGGCGGAGCAATCTCGTTTGTAAAACTTCAAGATAACTTAGTAGATGAAATTACAGTTCCTCAAATTTCTGATTTTATCCGTAACTACATCAAAACCGAAATCAAAAATGAGAAGATGCTTAGCTTCATAATCTGTAATGAATCAAAACTATTCACGGAAAAGAAACTTTACTTCCTCGAAACTTTACCCAATAATTTTACAGTTGATACAGTAGATGCTTCTTTTCTTTTCTTCCTCAACTGTGCAGTTAAAGTTACAGCTTCACAAGTCGCAGTCTATGAATACAAGGAATTGCAGTTTCCGGTATGGAGAAATCTCCTCATCGAGAGAAACTTCAATTACGAAATCTTATCAGACAAAACACAAGGCGAGTTTGAGAAGTTTCTGCATAACATCACCGGCAGTAAGTTCCCTATGCTTCAAAGTGCAATCGGATATTTGCTTCATCGCTTCAAACAAGATTCACAATCTAAAACAATAGTCTTTTCGGATGAGGTCATTCCCGAAAGCGAAGACATGGCAAACGGAGGAACCGGAAAATCACTTGTCGCAAAGTACATAAGTATGTACCGCAAAGTAATTAAAATCGGAAGTAAAAACATTGACTTCAAAAGTCAATTTGTTTGGCAAGATGTAAATTTCGATTCAAACATAATCCTATTCGATGATGTTAATTACTACTTCCCTTTTAGATACTTGTTTGATGTAGTAAGCGGCGACTTAAAAGTGGAAAGAAAAAACAAGGCACCTTTCATAATCAAATACAATGA
>CAIWTC010000154.1 GCA_903915485.1 uncultured Ignavibacteriales bacterium
ACAAAAAGCAATTTCACTGCCGCCTTCACTTTCTGCTAAAGTAAGTTTTACTGAACCTTCGGGTAATAAAATTCTTGATGCACTTGAAAAAGGGAAATTCATTGTTGAATTAACCAACAACGGCAAGGGTCCCGCCAAAGGTGTTCTTGTTAAAATATCTCCTTCCCGCACGGAGAACATAAACTACAACAACAGTTACATAGATGAAATTGCCCCCGGCACATCCAAGTCCGTCGAAATTCCCGTCGAAGCATACATCGGCGTAAAAGACGGTCAGAACATTTTCAAATTCGAGTTTGAAGAAGTAAACGGATTCCCTCCCGCACCGGTCGAACTTCAATTCTCAACCCGGGCATATCTTAAACCCGAACTGTTCATAGCAGTTGTCGGTATACAGGACGATAACGGCAACGGCAAAATTGAATCAGGAGAAATGATAAACCTCACCGTCCGCATAGGCAACAAAGGTGTGGGCAGCGCAAAATCATGCTACGCTAAATTCTATACCGGCGATAATGTATTCATAACAGATGCGCATCCTAAAGTAGTTAAAATCGGCGATCTTCCGTTTAACAAAACCATCGATGTTCCGCTGCAGTTCTTTGTCAACGACAAAACCAAGGATGAAATCCCCTTGTTCGTGGATATCACCGAAGAAACAAATCTTGCCAATGCACCTAAATTGCGCCTGCCCGTAAACAAGGCAGAACCTATCCGTTCAATCTCAAGAACAGTTGTCGAAGGTACAAAAGAACAGTTAGGTGCGCTTACCATCGAAGGAGGTTTAAGTGTTGATATCGAAAAGGACATCCCCTCAACAAGCACATCTAACCCCAATGCAGTAGCATTAATAATAGGCATTAGAGATTACGCAAGCACCGACATTCCAAGAGTTGAATACGCAAAACGCGATGCACAGTTAATAAGAGAGTATCTTGTAAAAGTAAAAGGCTTCGACCCTAAAAATATTCTTCCCCAAAACCCCGATGAACTTATGACGGTGGGAAATATGAAAAGTCTGCTCAGACAGAAACTTCCTTCATATGTAAGACCCGACAGCAGTTCGGAAGTGTTTATATATTACTCGGGACACGGCGCGCCCAGCACTACAACACAGCAGCCGTTCTTTGTACCTTATGACTGCGACCCTAACTTTGTCAGCGACGATAACGCGTACAAGATGTCCGACTTTTATTCTGACATAGCAAACATAAAATCAAAAAGAAAATCCGTCGTAATTGATGCATGCTTCTCCGGACAAAGTGGCAACGGCAGCACCATCGTTAAAAACGCAAGTCCGGTTCTGCTGAAAGTTGATTCCCCGCTATTCGCCAGCAGGGACGCGGTAATATTCCAGTCATCAGAAAGCAATCAGGTTTCCAACTGGTACCCCGAAAAGAAACACGGAATGTTCACCTATTTCTTCCTTAAAGGAATAAAAGGCGAAGCCGACTTAAACAAAGACGGCAAAATAACCGCCGGTGAATTAGAATTATACATCAACGATGAAAACACAAATCTACCCTACATCTCCCAGCGCGAGATGCAAAGAAAACAGCGCGCAATAATCAGAGGCGATAAAGAAACCGTTATCACCGTTAAATAAAAATATATTTTTGAATGACAGGGCCCCGGGTCCTGTCATTTAAGTTAAGTTAATTTCATAACACGCTTTGTAGGGCGAAAATCTTTTTCGCCCCGCGGGAAGAACAAAGATATTTAATTCGGGGCTATAGCTCAACCCGCCTGCAATATAATTCTTAGCTAGTCGGGCAGGTTGGGAGAGCATCACGAACGCTTTCGGGAAGGCCCGCCTGACCACCAAGATACCATTAGATATTCGGGCAGGTTATCGGTTCGAGCCCGATTAGCTCCACTTTACTTATTTTGTCCAATTTTCAATTGTTAGATTTTCTATTCTCTTGAACTCTTTTTCATTATTTGTAACAAGAAT
>CAIWTC010000155.1 GCA_903915485.1 uncultured Ignavibacteriales bacterium
ACAAGGTTGAGGCATCTAAAAAATCATTCAGAACCTTATTGAACGGGGTGATTGAACAAGATAAAGATTTTAAGACAGAAACTATTGCTGATATGCAGATCATTACGAAAATCTCTCCAAACACCAATGAAATGAGGGATTTAGAATTTGCAAACAAAATTGTTAAACACACAAAATCAAACACTATTGTACTTGCTAAGAATAATCAACTTCTTGCCAGTGGAGTAGGTCAAACATCTAGAGTAGATGCATTAGAACAGGCTATTTTAAAAGCACTTAAATTCGGTTTCGATTTAAAAGGAGCGGTGATGGCTTCAGATGCTTTTTTCCCTTTTCCTGATTGCGTTGAAATAGCTCACAAAGCAGGAATTACTTCCGTAATCCAGCCAGGTGGCTCAATCAAAGATAAGGATTCGATAGCATACTGCGATGCGAATGGAATTTCGATGGTAATGACAGGGACAAGACATTTTAAACACTAAGAATACAACTGAAAACAATTTAAATTAATATTAATAGATCCAAAAACTTGAAGTTCGCTTCAACACGGATTCAAAATAACAACATGGGATTATTTAGCTTTTTAACACAAGAAATAGCAATTGACTTAGGTACTGCAAACACATTAATTATTTACAACGATAAAGTAGTTGTTGACGAACCCTCCATCGTTGCAGTGGATCGAATGACTGGAAAAGTGATAGCTGTAGGGAAACAAGCCCAACAGATGCATGGAAAAACACATGAAAATATAAAAACAATACGACCATTGAAAGATGGAGTTATAGCGGATTTTAGTGCTGCAGAACATATGATTCGAGGCATGATTAAGATGATTAATCCTGGTAGGCGTTTGTTCACACCTTCTTTAAAAGTTGTAATATGTATACCTTCTGGTATCACAGAAGTAGAGAAACGTGCTGTTCGCGATAGTGCTGAACGCGCTGGAGGAAAGGAAGTTTATTTGATACATGAACCAATGGCAGCAGCGATTGGAATTGGAATCGATGTGGAAGAACCAATGGGTAATATGATTATTGATATTGGTGGAGGAACAAGTGAAATCGCTGTAATAGCTCTTGGAGGAATTGTTTGTGATAAATCTATCCGCATCGCTGGAGATGAATTCACTTCGAACATTGAAGAATATATGCGGAGACAACATAATATCTTAATAGGTGAACGTTCAGCAGAGCGGGTTAAAATTGAGGTTGGTGCTGCAATGACAGAAATTGATAATCCTCCACCAGATTATGCTGTACATGGAAGAGACTTGATGACAGGAATTCCTAAAGAAATTTATGTTTCCTATGTTGAGATTGCTCATGCATTGGATAAATCAATCTCGAAGGTTGAAGAAGCTATTTTAAATGCACTTGAAATGACTCCTCCCGAACTTTCAGCTGATATTTTCCGTACCGGAATTTATTTAGCAGGAGGTGGCTCAATGCTAAGGGGATTAGATAAACGAATTTCACTCAAAACAAAATTACCTGTACATATAGCAGAAGATCCACTTCGTGCTGTTGCTAGAGGTACTGGTATCGCACTTAAGAATGTTGGCAAATTCCCATTCCTAATGAGATAAAAGTTTTAAATAAATGCGCAACCTCTTTTTATTCATTTGGAGAAACTATTTTATTTTTCTTTTTTTTATTCTTGAATCACTCTGCATTTACCTTGTAGTTCAAAATAACTATTATCAACATGCTAGTTTTTTGAACTCCTCCAATCAATTCGCTGCTTCCATTTTAGAAACATCTGCGAACATTAAAGAGTATTTTTATTTGAAAGATGTTAATGAAAAACTTGCAAAAGAGAATGCAGAATTAAGAGGAAAACTTTTTGTCTCTTTCGCGGTTACGACAAACAATACTCGTACAATAAATGAT
>CAIWTC010000156.1 GCA_903915485.1 uncultured Ignavibacteriales bacterium
AACGAGTCTTCATCTTTTGCTCCACCAGTTTTAAAAACGGCTTTCCCTTATGCGTGTCCGCACTGCCGTCATCTGAATGTTCCAGTGCAAATAGAGAAAATTGAACCCAACAGGATCCACGAAACAAAGCGGCTCGCTCGCATCAACAGGAAGACTTTCTGCAACGGGACACATTGGCGAAGTCAGCGTCATAACGATTACTAGATTTTTTTCTAAATCAAATTTAAGTTCATATATAAGTCCTAGTTCCCAAATATCAACCGGGATCTCTGGGTCATAGCATGTCTTCAGTGCGGCGATAACCTTTTCCTGAAGTTCCTGCACTTCTGCTGTTTTCTGATCTTGTGCTGCCAATAATGGATTTGCTTGTTCCATATTTTACTCCGTCGAAATTGATTCAGGTGAATTTTTTAGCGCTGCGACTAATGTGTGCCATGCTAAAGATGCGCATTTCACACGGACAGGAAATTCTTTTACTCCCTGCAGAACAGCTAATTTATCAAGGTCTTCATATGCATCATCGTCACTGCCTGTGCCGGTAACCATCTCATGAAATCTTTCAAACAGATGATTTGCTTCGGCTAATGTTTTTCCTTTTACAAATGCTGTCATCATTGACGCAGATGATTTTGATATTGCACATCCGCCGCCTTCAAACGAAATATCGGTAATGATATCGCCGTCAGTGTGCAGATAAAGGTGAATGTGGTCACCACAGAGAGGATTAAATCCTTCAGATGAATGATTGTGATTTTCGATTTTACCAAAGTTTTTCGGGTTCTTGTTGTGGTCGAGAATCACCTGCTGGTATAGTTCCCTTAATTCTGAATTCATTATTTAAATACCTCAAATACTTTTTTTATTGCCAATGCTAATTGGTCTACTTCTTCCATTGTATTGTAAAAAGAGAATGATGCTCTTGCAGTTGCAGGAATTCCGAAACGCTGCATGATTGGCTGTGTGCAATGGTGTCCGGCACGGATAGCAACTCCTTCTGAATCAAGAATTGTTCCCACATCATGCGGATGAATACCTTCTAATACAAATGAAATTACCGCTGCTTTATTTTTAGCAGTGCCGATAATTTTAACACCTTCTATCTCTAATAATTTCTTCTCTGCATAAACAAGCAGCTCATGCTCGTAGTTGGAAATATTTTCAAGACCGATAGTATTTACATAATCAATCGCCGTTCCCAGTCCGATGATACCTGCAATATTCGGCGTACCTGCTTCAAACTTATACGGCAATTCATTGTAAGAAGTTTTCTCCATCGTTACGACTCTTATCATATCACCGCCGCCCTGATACGGGGGGAGTTCATTCAGTAAAGACTCTTTACCGTAAAGCACTCCGGTACCGGTAGGTCCGTAAATCTTATGTCCGGAAAAGACAAAGAAGTCGGCATCTAAATCCCGAACATCAACTTTTGAGTGTTGAATAGACTGCGCACCATCGAGCAAAACTTTTATTCCGTGCTTATGTGCGATTGAAATAATTTCTTTCGCAGGATTAATCGTTCCCAAAGAATTTGAAACATGTAAGAATGATATAAGCTTTGTTTTAGGAGTGATTAACTTTTCCAAATCAGAAAGAATTAGCTCTCCGTTATCATCGATAGGAATATACTTCAGCACTGCCTTATTAGCTTCGCAAAGCATCTGCCAAGGAACAATATTTGCATGATGCTCCATCTGCGTGATAATAATTTCATCACCTTCAGAAATGAATTTTCTGCCGAATGAAGAGGCAAAAAGATTAATCGAATCAGTCGCGCCTTTAGTAAAAATTATTTCCTTAACAGAAGAAGCATTAATAAATTTGCGGACCTTCTCCCGAGTTTCCTCAAATTTATTAGTTGCCAACTGACTCAAATAATGAACACCGCGGTGAATGTTTGAATTTTCACTTTCGTAATACTCCTTTAACCGCTCAATCACAACTTTTGGTTTGTGAGTTGTTGCGGCGTTATCCAAATACACGAGCGGTTTGCCGTAGATGGTTCTCTCAAGTATCGGGAAATCTTTGCGGACTGCCTCTACATTAAAAAAAGTATTTACTTTTTCTTCGACCAATGATTCTTTCAAATTATTTATCACTTAATTTTTTTTCAATAAGCTGTTCGACATACTCCAGCACATTTGCGTGCTGAATTTTATTTACAACATCATCAGCAAATGCATATATAAGCGAGGAAAGAGCCAACTCTTTTCCTATCCCGCGGGAGCGTAGGTAGAACAATGCTTCTTCATCTATCTGTCCTACCGTTGCACCATGCGAGCACTTAACATCATCTGCATATATCTCTAACTGCGGCTGCGCATCAACTTTTGCACTTTCAGAAAGAAGAATATTCTTGTTTGACTGAAATGCATTAGTCTTTTGCGCAATTTTATTTACGAAAACTTTCCCCGAAAACACTGCGCGGGAATTTCCCGACAGCACACCCTTAAACAATTCATTACTCCTGCAGTTTGGTGCAGCATGATTTATCATCGTGTGATTATCAACCAGCTGATTTCCTTCTGTGAGATAAAGTCCGTTCAAATGACACTCTGCATATTCATCTGTAAACTTTAACTCAATATCGTTACGGACTAATTTTCCGCCGAAATCAAGATTATATAAACTGTAGTTACTCTCTCTACTCAACAAGACTGAATTTTTGCTTATATGGAATGCTTTATCGCTCTCATTCTGAATTTTTATGTGATTAAGCCGTGCAGATTTACCAACCTGAATTTCTGTGACCAAGTTTGTCAGATACACGCTTCCGGTTTTTGATTCATAATCTTCAATCAATGAAAGTTCTGAATTTTCTTCTAGTGAAATGTAAGTGCGGGGATTTGAGAACAACTCAGTTCCCGCTGAAGTTACATTTAATATTATTAATGGATGCGGGACGACTGTGTTCTTCTTTACAGATATGAATAATCCATCAGATAAAAACGAAGCATTCAGGTTTGAAAAAACATTTGAGCTTTCATCTGAAATTTTTCCGATTACACTTTTAAGTAATTCAGGTTTATCTTCAATTGCACTGCTGATTAATCTTACATCCAACTGTTTTTTATCTAAAATGTTGGAAAGTTCTGCATCATAAATTCCGTTTTGAAGAATTACTGTGTTGAACTCTTCAAACTCAAAACTTGATTTATAAATATCTTCTTTGGAAAGTTTTTCTTTTGAACCAAATGAAGGAAGAAAGTCATGCTCTAAAATCGGGGAGATGTCAGTGAATCTCCATGCTTCTTCTTTTTTATCGGGGAAATTGAGTTTCGATAAAATCTCGAAAGATTCTTTCCTGAAAGTATTTAGTGGTTTCTTTGATTCGCCGTTTAGCTTAGTTTGATATTCCTGAAACGCGTTCAGATACCATTTAAGCCGTTGTTCTTTGTTTATCATTTTATTAGTTACCCGGCTATGAATTCTGAAACATGTTCTTTAACCCAATCGTATCCTTTTTCTTCAAGTTCAAAGGCAAGGGATTTGTCTCTGAGTGTTTGGTCATCTTGAAATTTACTGGAAATTCTGGCCCCCTGGTTTAACATTGATTTTGCTAAACTGTTTTGGCGTGGGTTAGCTTGCGGTGCAATGATCTTTAAACCAGGTGGTAATCTCGTCAATTGGCGCATGATTTGTGGCGACTTGCATGGTGATGCTTTCTAATTCAGCTTGTGTGCA
>CAIWTC010000157.1 GCA_903915485.1 uncultured Ignavibacteriales bacterium
CTTTGGATCAATGCTTACATTTTAATAAGTCTCAAAAAAACATTGATTATTGGATTTAGTTAAGTACAATAGTCAATTCCCTTTCAAAGTAAGGAAGGTATAAAGCTTTCCTTACTTTTTTTTATCCACAACAACATAACTTCAAGTACTTCCCATGCTTTGCCCCATTCGTTCAGATATATAATCTTATAATAAAGATTAACTAATTCCAAGACTCCTAAATAACAGAAATTTTGCTGACATTACTCTTCTCTATTAGCAACAGCTCATCTCCCGACTTTTTTATTACCTTGTTTACCCCACATTCCCTTATTAATTTAGGTATATCACACTATATTCAATATATAATAAGCAATATATCATTTTTTATGATATTTAATTAAGTTTTTGCTTGACACGAAATATAATTTACACTATATTAGACTTAGTCATTTACTAATTTAGTTATTATTCACTTTTTGACTTATTAATTAAGGTATATGAGTTAATATACTTCACTATTAAAGTAATTTTAATAAAATAACACAAACAAATACATAGGAGGCCCCCATGGCTGAAAAAACAATGCAAAAAACACTTGGACTAACCGGAGTGACCGTCAACGCGATGGCGCTTATTGCGCCCGGAGCATTTTTGTGGATTACATATCAGCTCCAGGCTTCTAATACAGGCGGCGATACCGATATGTGGTCAGGCATCGTAGCAGCATTAATTGTTGCGTTCCTGACCGCTTTTTCATTTGCTGAACTTGCGAAAAAATATCCCGAAGCAGGTGCAGGAGGTTCTTACTACTTCGCTGAAAAAGCTTTTCTGGATAGAGAAAAAAATTCACACAAAAGATTTGCCAGAATTTCTAAATTCGTAACCGGATGGGCTGCTCATTTATTCTATTGGGTATATCCCGGAGTCATGGTTGCGATGATGGCTGTACTTGTAACTTATATACTTGGTCAATTCGGAATTAATATATCAGTGTTTGCACAAATTGGTGTTGCTGTTGCATTTGCAGTTATTGTTGGCTTTATTGCTGTCCGCGGTGTCAGCGGTTCAACAAATGTTTCAATTATCATCAACATAATTCAGCTAACATCATTGGTCGGATTTAGTATCTTAGCAATAATGTTCAGACTGAAAAATCCGCTTGGTGTTGCAGAATCAGGATGGACACATCCTTCAATGACATCAATTGTTTTTCCACATAGTTTACCTGCTATGCTTTTCCAATCAACAATTGCAATATTAATTTTAGTAGGGTTTGAATCATCAACATCACTGGCAGGTGAGGCAAAGAATCCTAAAAAAGATATACCCAGAGGAGTTATTCTTTCTTTGGTTATTCAAGGAATATTTGCTTACCTATTAGAATACTTCGCAGCTAATTTTGCAATGTGCGATAAACTAACTTATACTGCCGCTGACGGAAAAATTTTAACAGGAATGTCTGCAGCAGCTGCATCCGGTGCACCTATCGGGGATTTAACAAGACTTATCGGTGACTCCATGCTTGGCGGAAACGGTTTTGCTTTAATGATTGTCATCGCAGTAACCGTAGGATTAGCAATTCTCGGAACAACATTAGCAGCTATCAATACTGCTGTGCGTGTAAGTTTTGCAATGGCACAGGATAAAGAGATGCCGGAATTACTTGGTGTGCTTCACGATAAACATGTTACTCCACACTTAGGCGTATGGGTATTAGTAGCAGTTTCAGCAATCATCGGCGGAATTGGCGTTCTGAATATTACAGCACTTACAGGTGTTACATTAGCTTCAAACATCGGTACATTTATTCTATATGCAATGATTTGCGGATTAACTTTTATTACATTCACCGGCAAGATTGATTTCAATGCATTCAAGCATGCTATCATTCCATTCTTTGGTTTGTTAGGAAATGTCGGATTGTTAGCAGCCATTGTAATCATCGGTCTTTCTACACCCGGCAGTTCAAGCGATGCTACACAAATAGCATTATACATCACCGCTGGTTGGGGTATAATTAGTGCTCTGTATTTCGTTATCCGAAGTAAAAAAGAAGGACGAGATATTATCCCAACTATTGAAAGTGAACCAGCTAATTAAGATTATTTTTCAAAATATTGTAAGATTAAGAGCAGTAATTCTTTATTGCTCTTAATCATTTTTATAAAGGTATATATTGCAACTCAATGAAGTTGAGATAGTTTCGTCCGCGGCAACGCATGTCGGAAAAGTCAGACAGGATAATCAGGATTCCCTGAAAGTTTGCAGCACCGATAATCATCATTCAGACTCAACCGGATTTCTTTATGGAATTGCGGATGGGATGGGAGGCTATGCTCACGGCGGGGTTGCGAGCACTGTGGCTCTTGAAACTCTTTTCGAAACTTACTATGAAGCTAAGAAGGAATCACCCTCGCAAAAAATACGCGTCGGGATTCAAAATGCAAATCTAAATGTTTACAAAACTGCTCAAACTATGGCAAGCGGTAAAATGGGAACTACACTGACCGCTGTTTCAGTCGATCACCAGACTCTAACTATAGGCCATGTCGGTGACAGTCGTGCTTATTTAATTCGGGACAACAAATCAAAGTGCTTAACTAATGACCACACAAGAGTTGGAGAATTAGTTCGCATGAAACTTTTGACACCCGAAAAAGTCCGCACACATGTACAAAGATCAGTTTTAGATAAGTGCCTGGGGATAGGTTTATTCGTTCAGCCAGATGTTTTTGAAGTACCCGTGCAGGATGGGGATAAAATACTGCTTTGCACAGATGGTCTATGGTCAGTCATTGACGACCATGAATTCGGGTCATTTATTTCAACTGTGAAATCCGAAGAAGTTTGTGATTCACTCGTCAATTTAGCAATGGAAAGAGACAGTGATGATAATATTTCAATTTTACTTATTGATCTGCATAAATTGAGCAAGAAAAAGCCGGCAGAACAAAAAAAGTCTAAATGGCATTTCCCTTCCATGCTAAGCAAACTGGTAAAAGGACATTGAATATTAATACGAATATTACAGGAAACAACCCTAGCCTCATTCAGACAATCTTTGTTTTTAAGGCGAATCTTGTATATATTGAAAGTTTAAAACAGAATTATTACAAAATAAAATCATTATAATAGAGAGCAATAGTGTTACAAATTGGCGACCAATTTGATCATTTTCAAATTCAAGGACATATAGCAAAAGGCGGTTCAAGCGATGTTTACCGCGCGCACGATTTATTATCAGGAAAGAGCGTTGTGCTCAAAATTCCTGACAGTATGTCAATTGGCGACCCGGCACAGTATGAACGCTTTCAGCGTGAACTTGAAGTTATGAGAACTTTGAATCACCCTGCTATCCAAAAAGGTTTGGGCTCGGGGAAATATAATAATACACCTTATCTGGTTACAGAACTGGTGGAGGGTGAATCGATGAGAGACCTTGTTCGAAGAGCAACTCCCATGCCCCCTCATGATGCAATTGACTTAATCCGCAAAATTGCAGATGGAATGGCTCATTGCCACGACCAGGGAATTATTCACCGCGACTTAAAACCTGAGAATGTTTTAATTTCAAATTCGGGTCAGCCGGTAATTTTAGATTTTGGGTTAACCCTCACTAAAGGTTCAACACGCGTAACATACTCAAATTTCAGCGGTGCTGCAGGAACTCCTGATTACATGGCACCTGAACAGATAGAAGGTCAACGCGGCGATAAGCGGACTGATATTTATGCTCTCGGAATAATGTTATATGAGTTACTGACAGGAACTAACCCCTTCAGCGGCGATAACAACATGGCAGTGATGGCCCAGCATCTCAAAGGTGCTATCCCCCGCCTTGATGTAGAGTTCCCCGGCATATCAACCGAACTCGCAGCGTTCGTTGCTTATTGCCTGCAACGCAATCCTGATGACCGTTTTATTGACCTGCACGATTTCCTTAACAAACTCGACAACCTTGAAACAATTGACCTTTCAATTTTAGAAAGAGGAGCAGGACCCGAATCGGCAGTTCCCTTCTGGCGTTCACCTATGGTAATTACAGTTGGTAAAGCTATTTTGATTATGATTCTTATTATTATTGGTGCTAAATTTTTAAGTTATTTTGGAAAAAAATGATACCAAAACCAAAAATTGAGTCTCAAGAGCAGCTAATTGCTTTTGTAAAAGAACAGGATGTAAAGTTCATTGATTTACAGTTCACCGACATCGGCGGAGCTGTAAAAAATGTAACTATACCCACGAGCGAAATTGAGGCAACTGTTAACCATGGAATATGGTTTGACGGTTCATCCGTTGAAGGTTTTGCCCGTGTTGCCGAAAGCGATATGTATCTCACTCCTGACATCACTTCTTTCGCAATACTCCCATGGTTATCGAATGAAGAAAAAACCGGAAGACTTATCTGCAATGTTTTTACTCCAAATGGCTTACCATTTCTTGGAGACCCAAGAACAATTCTCCAGAATGTTTTGGCAGAAGCAGATGCAATGGGATTTGAATATAAAACAGGACCAGAACTTGAATTCTTTCTATTAAGAAGACATGCTGACGGTAGCATTTTCCCGCCAACCCCACAAGACAACGGCGGATATTTTGACCAACCTGTTGATATGGTTGCAACATCATTTTGGCGCCAGGTCACTCATGCACTCACTGCATTCGGCATAGAAGCGGAAGCAATGCACCACGAGGTTTCTCCGGGTCAGCATGAGATAGATTTCCGATATTCAGGCGCTCTCGTTACTGCTGACAATGCTGTAACTTTCAGAACTTTAATAAAAATTTTAGCAGACCAAAAAGGTCTTTATGCTACCTTTATGCCCAAGCCTGTAAGAGGATTAAGCGGGAACGGTATGCATGTTCATCAAAGTTTATGTTTTAAGGCAAACGGCGCAAATGCTTTTTGTGACCCAGGTGACTCGCATGGACTTTCAAAAATTGCAAAACATTTTATAGCAGGTCAGTTGGAACATGCAAGAGGCATGTGCGCGATACTTGCCCCGCTTGTGAATTCATACAAAAGATTAGTCCAAGGATATGAAGCTCCTGTTTATACAAGTTGGGGAAGAATCAACCGCTCAGCACTGATTAGGATTCCCAGAGTGCATTCTATCGGTTCAACACGCATTGAACTTCGATGCCCTGACCCAAGCTGCAATCCTTATTTAGCTTTTGCAGCAATGCTTGCCGCAGGACTTGATGGAATCAAAAGAGAACTTCCTTTGCAGGACGCTCATGAAGAAAACTTATATCTGCTCGCCGGTTCACCACAAGCAGAAACAATCGGAGTACTACCCGGTTCACTACAGGAAGCAATTGCTGAATTGGAAAAAGATGAAGTTATGAAGACAGCACTCGGCGCTCATGTTTACGAGCGATTCATCAATGCAAAAAAACAGGAGTGGGAAGAATACCGGTTAGAAGTTTCCAAATGGGAACTTGAACGGTACTTGCCTATATATTGATTCTTAATTTTTACTAAAATTAAAAAGGTGACAATATTATATTATCACCTTTTTTTATGTCATGAAGAAGCAGTATTAGTCAAACAGTGTTAAGTCAAGACAATATTAACTCAAGCTTAAAGCAGTCAAGTGTATAGGCGTATTCAAATAACTCAACTCAAATCCTGTAAGTTCTTTTGTTTCGAATCTTTTTTCATTTCCTGCAGCTACCCCCTGATGCGACTGGAACTCTAACTGTTCAAACTTGTCTAGGAATTCAAGCGTCTTGTACTCAGCTTCTGCCTTAGCAACATTCTGTTCAGCAGTCAGGTTAAAAGCATCCATTGCGGCACCGCGGATAAGCTTTGGGAAATATTCAGAATAAATATCGCTGCGGTTGAATACATCAATGTTCAATAATTTTTTGCCAATGAATATCGCAAGTCCATTCGCGCTTGAATCTGAATTAAACCCAGATAGAAATGAATCAAAGTCTTTACCCTTGCTGTCAAAAACATCACTCAGATTTGAAGTCGGAGAATTAACTCCCATCGATGCGCTATACTTCCTTACATCGCTCCATACTTCACCCTGATTTGCATCAAATCTTTCGCCATGCATGAGATTCTCTCTTACATTCACGGCCTTTTTTGCCCGCATTTGACTTGGAGCAGAATAATCAGTATTTGTAAATGCTTTTGATTTATGATGCCATCTCCCCTGTTCAACGCAGCTTACCGGGAGTGTACATTTAGACTGTGGGTGAAGATAAACCGATGTATTAAGTACGCGGTTCTGTTTAGCACCGGCAAGGATATCCCCATCCATGAAGAACACAAATGAAGAAGAAGTATTGATTACATGAAGCTGGTTCACATCCCCAGCATCGCTGGTTTCTTTTACGGAAATCAAGTTTTTTTGAATGGCTGCCGGACCGGAAATGTATTCCGCGGTATTCTGAAAAGATGTCGTTAATTGAATCACAGTAAGTGATTTTACTTGTTGAAAATTACAAATTTTGGTAAACATATAAACTCCGTTAATTGTTACCCAAATTTAATATTGTCCCCTGCTAAGAACAGTATCATTTAATGATACTAATTTTGCGGCCATAAAAAAGACCGCCCAATGGCAGCCAATATCTATAATTATATTATGTAGTTCTATTTTTAATAACCAAGGCGAAACAGAGTTTCGCCTTACAGTTATCTAATAATTTTCAGCGGGAAATTATTCCATGTTTTTCTGAAGCTTGAATAATTTATAATTCATACTATCACAAATCGCCTGCCAACTGGCTTCGATGATATTGTTTGATACTCCGACAGTTGACCAGGTATCTACACCATCACTGGATTCAATAAGCACACGCACTTTTGCTGCCGTACCGTCTTGTTCGTCAAGCACACGCACTTTGTAATCGACAAGTTTTACTGATGCAACTTCAGGGTAGAACCTTGTGAGTGCTTTGCGCAAAGCGTTATCTATTGCATTTACCGGGCCGTCTCCGTCTGCTGCAGTATGTTCTACTTCTCCGTTTACTTCTATCTTAAGTACTGCTTCTGACTTATCATGTTTCTGATTATCAAATGCAACTGATATTTTAGAATCAATTGTATTGAAGAACGGTTTAAATTCATTTTTCTCTGAGCGAAGAATTAGCTCAAAGGATGCTTCCGCACCGTCGAATTGAAATCCTTCGAACTCAAGCGCTTTAATATGCTGTACAAGTTTCTTGCTGAATTCAGTGTTGTCAGTTACATCGATGCCAAATTCTTTAGCCTTGTACCTGATATTACTTTGACCTGATAAATCTGATACAAGCACTCTCTGTGAATTTCCGACAATCTGCGGGTC
>CAIWTC010000158.1 GCA_903915485.1 uncultured Ignavibacteriales bacterium
GGATGCGCTTCATATGTGTGTCCATGTGCGAAGAAATTATCGTCAAAGAATTCAGCGATTTTCATTGTGGTTGCAGTCAAACCTAAAGGCATGTATGCAGTGGTAATTCCTTTTGCGGTGCAGAGAATATCGGGTTGAAGTCCCCAATGATCGCATGCGAACCATTTGCCGGTTCTTCCCCAGCCGCTCATTACTTCGTCAGCAATTATAAGAACATTATTCTCATCGCAGATTTTCCTGAGTTTAGGGAAATATTCAGGAGGGGGAATGAGTATTCCGTTTGTCCCGACTACGGGTTCGAGTATGATTGCAGCAACATTGCTTTCGTTTTTAATCATGTGCTCTAAATAGTCAGCACAAGCAGTGTTGCATCCCGGATAAGTATGCTTCAAAGGACAGCGGTAACAGTTACAGTCAGGGCCGAAGATAACACCACCGATTTTACCTGCAGGTTCAGCGAACCATCTGCGCGGGTCACCTGTAGCGGAAATACCTGCTGCAGTCGAGCCGTGATAAGAATTGTATCTTGAAATAATTTTGTATTTGCCCGTGTACATGCGGGCAATTTTAATTGCTGCTTCATTAGCCTCAGTACCGGAAGTAGAGAAGTAAAATTTTTCTAAACCTTTTGGAAGAACTTCAAGAAGCATCTTACTTAAAACAGCGCGAACTTCAGTTGCAAATCCCGGTGCTGCGTAGGGGAGTGATGCAGCCTGGTCTTGAATGGCTTTTATGACCGCCTGATTCTTATGTCCAAGTGAAACGCACATAAGCTGCGAGGATAAATCTAAATATTTTTTGCCTGCGCCGTCGAAGAAGTAGCATCCTTCCGCATCGGACATGAACATTGGTTTCCAGTTTTTCTGTTTTCTCCAAGTGCCGTATGTATATCTGGCAGTTATTTCAACAATTTCTTCAGGTGTCATGAAGCTGTAATTCCTTTTCTTAAAACTATAAATAATGTCCGGAGATGAAATGAATTATTTCATCTCCGGAACTGTCTGTTAAATTGAGATAGTTCTGTTATTTGCCGATGTTAGTTATTGCATCGTAAGTTTCAGGTCTTCTATCGCGATAGAATTGCCATACATTTCTTACTTCTAAAATCTCATCTAAGTTGAGGTCTGCAACAACTAATTCTGTTTTATCTCTGCTGGCTTCAGCAATTATTTTACCGCGAGGACTTGCGAAATAACTCTGACCGTAGAATTCACCGATATTCCATGGGGCTTCTGTACCTACTCTATTGATTGCACCAACAAAGTATCCGTTAGCAACAGCGTGTGCCGGCTGTTCAAGTTTCCATAAATATTCTGAAAGTCCTGCAACAGTTGCTGATGGATTGAAAACAATCTCAGCACCGTTTAGACCTAGGCATCTTGCGCCTTCAGGGAAGTGTCTGTCATAACAGATATAAACTCCGATATCAGCATAGGCAGTTTTGAATACAGGGTATCCTGCGTTGCCCGGTTTGAAATAGAATTTTTCCCAGAATCCCGGATTGCAATGAGGGATATGATGCTTGCGGTATTTGCCTAAGTATTTACCGTCAGCATCAATAACTGCTGCTGTGTTGTAATATACTCCGGTGATTTCTTCTTCATAGATAGGAACAACAATTACCATGCTGTGTTTTTTTGCAAGTTCCTGCATTAATTGAATTGTTGGTCCATTAGGAAATTTCTCGACTAATGAATACCATTTAGTTTCCTGCTCGGCGCAGAAGTAAGGTCCATAAAATAATTCCTGCATGCAGAGAATCTGTACGCCTTTTTTTGCGGCGTCATCAATCATAGAAACATGTAGGTCAATCATAGATTGTTTAATTTTATCTATAGGGTTTTCTGTAGATAGTGATAATTTTGCTTGAATTAAACCGCTTCGAACGATGCGTGCCATATTAGCTCCTTAGTTTATCTTTATATATAGAATAAAAAATTGTTAATTATTAAATTGTTAGCTCATCCAATTAACTTTGGATTCCGGATTCCATTTGACTGTTGTCTTTTTAGGTTTGGTCCAGAATTCAATTGAACTTTTTCCGGTTATGTCGCCGGCTCCGAATTTCGATTCATTCCATCCTCCGAAAGAGAACGGTTCGCGAGGTACAGGAACACCGATGTTAACACCAATCATAC
>CAIWTC010000159.1 GCA_903915485.1 uncultured Ignavibacteriales bacterium
CTATGATTGAGTACTCAGGTTTTTTCAAGCGAATACTTTCTTCGATTAACAAATATCTTCTTAGCTAACTTTACTGCTGCTGCCATACTAGAGAACTCAGCAATCCCCTTGCCTGCAATGTCAAAAGCCGTTCCATGGTCAGGTGAAGTTCGTATTAGAGATAACCCTGCCGTATAATTAACTCCGTCTTTCCAGGAAAGCATTTTGAATGGAATTAAAAACTGGTCATGATATCCCGAAAGAATAAAATCATAGTCATTGTACTGCTTTGCCGCAAAAAAACCATCCGCTGCAAAAGGTCCATCAATCTTATTAATTCTAATGGGATTTGCAAATATCTTTTTTTCTTCATTCCCAATTACTCCATTTTCGCCTGCATGAGGATTAACTCCCAATAGTGCGATATTTGGTTTCGGTATATTAAAATCAGAGAGTAGTGATCTTTTTACCAATGATATTCTATCATTAATATCAATAGAAATTAATTTTTGAGATACTTCTTTTAAGGGAATATGAATTGTTAATATTCCTCCCTTAAGTTTTGAAGAAATAAAAAACATCATGAATGATTTTGATTTTTCCCATGATGCCAGTAACTCAGTATGCCCAGGGAACTTTCCTCCGGCACTTTTAACTGCCTCCTTAGATATAGGAGCAGTAACAAGCACTGATTCTTTATTAAAGTTTATGAAATCGCGAGCCTTCTTTAGGATTGAAATCGAAGCAGCACCGGACTCTTTTGTTGGTCTGCCTATGTTCATTTTAACATTCTTAAGTGGGTAGACAGCAATTTTAGAAGTTGAAGAAAGTTCACCAGCCTTCATAATGGAAAACTTAAATGAACAATCTAAAAGCGAATAGTAGTGATTAAAAACATTTTGCGGGATAATCAAGATATAGGAATCATTACCTTTTTCATTCTGAGCAACTTCTAGAGTTCTTAAAGATATTTCAGGGCCAATTCCGTTTGTATCTCCCGCAGTAATAATTATCTTCATCTTTTCCCAACAAGTTCAAAATTGCCTGTGCCTGAATTATCAATAAACATAAAATTCTTTGAAACACCTTGTTCATTCCAAAGTTTTTCATACTCCCAAATCTCTGCGATTTTTCCTGAGGAATGGACTTTCCGTTCAATCAATTTTGGCGCACCTAACCTTATATACATTTCCCCTCTATCTAATTCCGCTCCATCATTGCCTTTTAGCGAGGAAAAATTCATCAGAGCATAATCAACACGCTTAAAGAATTCAGCCATGCGTTCATTATATGCAGTAGAAGGTGTTGCGTCAAGTTGTTTCCAAACATACAGCAATTCAACTAATGGATTATCGGTAGATTTTTTATAATAAGCTGATTTTGTAAAACCCTCATCAATGTGTTCCATAATCTTATATGCATATTCGATTTTCTCGGAAGAAACAGGTCTATCAACCCATATAACATTTAACCTCTGCTTTTCATAAGAGGGAATTTGTACATTTGAATTAAAAGATATGCTATAATTAACAGGGAAAAATAACTGAGAGATATTTTTTAGCAGAAAATATTTATATTTCGATTTATGTTCGCTATTGAAATTTAGGTAAACTC
>CAIWTC010000160.1 GCA_903915485.1 uncultured Ignavibacteriales bacterium
CAACTTTGTTTGAAATGCCCTTTTAACATTAGACTTCACCCAATACAACAAGGCGGTTAAACAGAAATATAAAATAATATGTCAAAGCGAGGATACATTTCAAGATACATGATGATACTGAAGAAGCTTAAATCTAAGCCATATTCATCATTTGAAGAGATTACGAATTACATGGAAAATCAAATTGATTATCTCCAAATGAGGGATGACACCCTGAACATAGGGTTTTCCAAGCGAACACTCCAGAGAGACCTCAAGGAAATAAGAAACATTTTTGGAATTGACATTGAATATTCCGCCTCCGCAAAAGGATATTATATCAGCCAAGACGAAATCGGAAACATGAATTTCGAACGCATGATAGAAGCGTTTGATATGTTCAACTCTCTTAATCTGGCACAAGACCTCAAACCCTTCATCCACCTTGAAAGTCGCAGGCCGCAGGGAACGGAGAACATTTACGGTTTGCTTCATGCAATCAAAAATAAACTCCAAATAAAATTTACCTACAAAAAGTTCTGGGAAGAAGAATCAAGCCAGCGACATGTGGAACCCTATGCTTTGAAAGAGTTCAAGTCCCGTTGGTACATTATGGCAAAGGACACAGGAGATGCAATGTTGAAGAGTTTTGCGCTGGACCGCCTCTCCAACCTGGAGATAACAAAAGCTCATTACCTCCAAGCAAATCTAAGTCAAGTAGAGGAGAACTATAAATATTGTTTTGGAATCATAAGTCCCAACGATGAAGTGCCACAAGAGATTGTGCTTAGTTTCACTCCTCTCCAGGGTAAATTTATCAAGACACTTCCACTGCATTCAACGCAGCAAGTAATAAAAGATACTGAAGAAGAACTACAGATTAAGCTGAAGCTATTCATCACCTATGATTTTATTATGGAGCTTCTTTCTCATGGAGAAAATGTTAGAGTCATTCAGCCGAAAGCCCTTATAAAAGAAGTGAAACAAGGTCTGCAAGATGCGCTTGACCAATATTAAGAGGGCAAAATCCAAGTCAACATCATGCAGTTCTGAATTGTTATTTTCTGCCACAAATAGCGAATGTTGAAAAGTAAAGTTTTAATTATTAACAATACGAAAACGGAATAAATATTTCAATTCCTTTGACACAAATTAATTTCCCATGACACAAAATTTAACCGAAGCACTTTCCCGAATTCCTCAAGAAATGGAACAGGACATCACAAAATACAAGCTCTCCGAACACGAACTCCTAAGCAAGTGGACGGCAAAACTGTTGTCCTTGAATAATGATTACAAAGAAGACAGAGACAAACTCAGCTTTCAGGAACTGCTTGGAGAAACCATGAAAGAGGTGACAAGCCCCGCAAAGGTTAGCAGCCTATTTGAATCAGTACAGACTGGATTTACAGAAATAGACAGACTAACTGGAGGTCTGCCTCTTGGTGAACTGATAATTCTTGGAGCTCGCCCTGCGATGGGAAAGTCTTCATTTATGCTGTCGTTGGTGCTAAATTCAATCCAGAACAAGAATACACCAATTGCCTATTTCTCTCTTGAAAGTTCATCAAAGAGTCTGCTTCTAAGAATGTTAAGCAGTATGTCCGAATGCAACCATCAGAGTCTTGTCACAAAACAATTAGAACCTTATCAATTGGATATAGTTTCTCGCAAATCAACCATTCTTGAAACAGCGAATATCACAATCGAAGAAAACTGTATGTCACTTGACGACATAATTGCACAAAGCGATTTTCTTGTCAGGGAGAAAGGTGTTCAGCTTATAATTATTGATTATCTTCAGTTAATAAGAACCAGAAGCAAAAGGGA
>CAIWTC010000161.1 GCA_903915485.1 uncultured Ignavibacteriales bacterium
CTGCCAATAAGAAGTAGAGTAATCTGATTACTAAAAAATGCCGCTGATTATTTTTGGCAATTGATTAAAAACAATTCAGGAAATACTTACAGAAATATTGTAGATATCAAATTCTTCATTTTTAACAAAGAACCCAACAAAACGATAGATTTAAAAATCTGATTGATTCGCATTTTGCTTCAGCACGTTTTTGAGCAGTATAAGTGTTAATAAATATAGTTATACAGAAAGTGTAAACTGTTTTATAAGCACCGTTAAACCATGATTTTGCAAATATCTCGTTTTAAGCCTCTTCAAAGCATCCCAAACAATTTCTCCTAAGAATTCCAAGCACAAAACATTTTATTTGCTTAAATTATATGTTCATTTCCAATTATTTATTGGAACTTCAAAGAATTGAGAATCAGAATTTTATAAAATTATTTGAGTATTTATATGCGTTATCCTTTTGCGGAAATTGAATCTAAATGGCAGAAATATTGGGAAGACAACAATATTAACAAAACCGATCTTTCCGATGCCGAAAAAAGTCTTTATACATTAGTTATGTTCATCTATCCAAGCGGTTCCAAACTGCACTGTGGACATTGGTATAACTACGCCCCTGCCGATACTTGGGCAAGATTCAAAAGGCTTCAAGGCTTCAATGTTTTTGAACCTATGGGATATGACGCATTCGGACTCCCCGCTGAGAACAACGCAATCAAAACCGGCATCCACCCATACGATAACACAATGGAAAACATTGCCGATATCCGCAAGCAATTGAAACGCATCGGGTGTATGTATGATTGGGAAAAAGAATTAATGACCTGTGTCCCTGAATACTACAAATGGAATCAGTGGCTGTTCTTGAAACTTTTTGAGAAGGGCTTGGCATACAGGAAAAACGCTCCTGTTAATTGGTGCACATCATGTCAAACAGTATTGGCAAATGAACAGGTTCAGAATGACGGCAACTGTGAACGCTGCGGAAGTTTAGTCATTCAGAAAAATTTAACTCAATGGTTTTTTAAGATTACCGATTACGCAGAAGAACTTCTTTCGGGACTTGATACAATCAGCTGGCCCGAAAAAACAAAAACAATGCAGCGCAACTGGATTGGCAAAAGCTCAGGCGCTGAAGTAATTTTCGGAATCGAAGGCAGCGAAGAAAAAATTAAAGTATTCACAACCCGCCCTGATACACTTTACGGCGTTACTTATGTAGTACTTGCTCCGGAACATTCATTAGTCGATAGACTTGTGAAAGATGAACTTAAGGCGGCAGTCACGGAATACCGCAACGAAGCAAAGAAACTTACAGAAATCGAACGCACATCAACCGTTAAAGAAAAAACCGGAGTGCCGCTCGGAGCATATGCAATCAATCCCGTTAACGGCGAAAAAGTTCCTATCTGGATTTCTGATTACGCTTTAATAACCTATGGAACCGGATGCGTTATGGCAGTTCCCGCACACGATGAGCGCGACTTTGAATTTGCAAAGAAGTTCAATCTTGAAATTCGCAAAGTTATTCTTGAAGAAGGAAAGGCAGCAGAAGAAGTATTAACCGAAGCATTTACCGGAACAGGCGCAATGGTCAACTCAGGTGAGTTCAACGGAATAAATTCTGTCGAGTTCAAAAAAGTAATTGTAGAAAATTTAGCTTCGCAGAATAACGGCAGTCAGAAAATTAATTACCGTTTGAGAGATTGGTTAATTTCCCGTCAACGATACTGGGGAACACCAATTCCGATTATTCACTGTCCAAAGTGCGGTGAAGTTCCTGTTCCTATTGAGCAACTTCCGGTTGAACTTCCGTATGATGTTGAATTCAAACCGACAGGCGAATCACCTCTTGCATCGAACTTGAATTTCATCAACACTCCTTGCCCTAAGTGCGGTGCGCCTTCAAAACGCGATGCAGACACCATGGACACATTCGTTGATTCATCATGGTATTACTTTAGATTTTTGAATCCGAAAATTTCCGATACAATGTTTGATACAGCGCTTGCAGAAAAATGGGCACCAGTTGATATGTATATCGGCGGCGCAGA
>CAIWTC010000162.1 GCA_903915485.1 uncultured Ignavibacteriales bacterium
CTTTTTTCTCAGCCATAACTTCTTTAGCTACTCTGTCAACGATTTCTTTTTGCATTTTGAGTTCGTTAACATCACTTACTAAAGGAATCATGATTTCAGGTTTAACTTTGAATCCTTCTTTCTGAGCTTCGCATGCTGCTTCAATAATAGCGCGAGCTTGCATTTCAGTAATTTCAGGGAACAAAATTCCTAAACGGCAGCCTCTGAATCCAAGCATAGGATTGAATTCGTGAAGACTTTCGATTTTAGCTTTTAACTGAGCAAGAGGAATCTTCAATGCTTTTGCTAATTCAACTTGTTCTGCTTCTGTATGAGGTAAGAATTCATGAAGCGGTGGATCTAAAGTACGAACGGTTACAGGATAACCTTTCATAGCCTTAAAGATACCTTTGAAATCTGCTCTCTGGAATGGAAGTAATTCAGCTAAGGCTGCTTTTCTTCCTTCTACAGTTTCAGAAACAATCATTTTGCGAACAGATAAAATTCTCTGACCACCGAAGAACATATGTTCTGTGCGGCAGAGGCCAATGCCTTGAGCACCGAATGCAATTGCATTTGCTGCCTGATCAGGCTGATCAGCGTTGGTTCTGATATCTAGTCTGCGGAACTCATCAGCCCATTTCATTAATGAAGCATACATCTTATAAACTTCTGATTTCTTAGGATCTAAAGTTTTGTTGATAAGAACTTCAACTACTTCTGAAGGACGGGTTTCGATTTTTCCTGCAATAACTTCACCGGTTGAACCATCGATAGAAATATAATCGCCTTGTTTAAGAACGATGTCTTTTCCTTCAGCAGTTACTGTTAAAGTTTTGTAGTCAACTTTCAATTTACCGCAACCAGCAACGCAAACTTTACCCATTTGACGGGCAACGAGTGCAGCATGTGAGGTCATTCCACCGCGTGCGGTTAAGATACCTTCTGAAGCATTCATACCTTTGATGTCTTCAGGTGAAGTTTCAATTCTAACAAGAATTACTTTGTCACCTTTTTTAGACATGATTTCAGCATCTTCAGCAGAAAGAGCGATTTTACCGCAAGCAGCACCAGGACCTGCATTCAAGCCTTTAGCAAGAAGCTTTCCTGATTCAATTATTCTGCGTTTTTCTTTTAAGTCAAAGATAGGGCGTAATAATTGGTTAAGCTGATTTGGTTCAATGCGAAGAAGAGCTTCTTCTTTTTTGATTAATTTTTCGTGAACCATATCAAGAGCAATTTTCACTGCTGCGAGACCGGTTCTTTTTCCAACACGGCATTGAAGCATCCAAAGTTTACCTTGCTGAATTGTAAACTCAACATCCATCATATCGGTATAATGTTTTTCAAGTTTGTGACGATATTTGTCAAGTTCAGCATAAATTTTAGGACTAGCTTTTTTAAGGTTAGCGATAGGTTCAGGAGTACGGATACCTGCAACCACATCTTCGCCCTGTGCGTTGAATAAATATTCACCATAGAAAATGTTTTCGCCGGTAGCAGCATCGCGGGTAAATGCAACGCCTGTACCTGAATCCATACCCATGTTTCCGAAAACCATTGACTGAACATTAACTGCAGTACCCCATTCAGCAGGGATATTGTTAAGTTTGCGATATACAATCGCGCGTTCATTCATCCATGATTGGAACACTGCACCGGCAGCACCCCAGAGTTGGTCGATTGCGTTTTCAGGGAAACTGTGACCGGTTTTCTTTTTGATTTCAGCTTTGAATTCAGCTACTAATTCTTTCAAATCTTCAGCTGTTAATTCTGTATCAAGAGTAACACCGCGTGAGTGTTTTTTCTTTTCAAGAATTACTTCAAATGGATCTTCTTCATGTTTATCAACAGGTTTCAAACCAAGAACAACATCACCGTACATTTGAACGAATCTTCTGTAAGAGTCATAAGCAAATCTTGGGTTGTTAGTTTTTGCAATGATTCCTTGAACTGTAACATCAGTCAAGCCAAGGTTAAGAATTGTATCCATCATTCCGGGCATAGATGCACGGGCACCTGAGCGGATTGAAAGCAGAAGTGGGTTTTTTGCATCGCCAAATTTGGCGCCCATAACTTTTTCGACTTTTTTAAGAGCCTCAAAAACTTGTTTCTGCAATTCTTTTGGATATGTGCGTTTATTTGCATAAAAATAAGTACACACTTCAGTTGTGATAGTGAACCCGGCTGGAACAGGGATGCCAATATTAACCATTTCAGCTAAATTTGCACCTTTGCCGCCAAGTAAAGTTTTCATTTCTGCTCTACCATCGGCTTTTTTTCCGCCGAAGAAATACACGTATTTCGAGGATTTACTCGATGCCATAGTATTTTTTCTCCTGTATTGTTTCATTTAATTTATTCTTCTATTCTATCAGTAGAAGAACTGTTATTTATTGATATAATTATTACCATCTCAATTCGTGAGATGCTTTGTGTTTATTAAAAAAGTTTTTCATTCAAGTAATTATTGAATTTTTCTTCTTCGTCTATTACCAAATCAATTTTCAAGTAATAGATGTCGATGTCGTCTAAATCTTCTTTGAACTGCATGAGTTTAACTGCATCTTTTTGTGTAGTTATAACTGAATAACAATTCCTGTCATAAAACTCTTTGCGTATTTTCTGCACTTCGCTTTCCGAATATTTTTTATGGTCAGCGAAAATGAGTTTGTTCTCATAACTAATTGTAAGCGAATCAAGCGCCTCAAAAAATGAGTGAGGTGAAGCTATCCCGCAAACAGCTAAACTTTTCTGTCCTTGAAAAACCTGCGATGAATATTTTTTACCGTTACGCACATCGATAAAATCTACCATCTCGTAATGAGAATTAAAAACGAGCTGCTTTTGTGAAAGACATTTTTCGAATTCTGAATTCTCAGATTTTTGCGAAAACTTTCTGTTGACGATAACGCAATCTGCTCGTTTTAGCGCTGCAAAAGATTCGCGCATGCTCCCTGTGGGAAGCGCTAATCTGTTCAGCCAATTAGCATGATTGATAAACCGCTGGTCGAAAATGACTATGTCTAAATCGCGTTTAATCCATCTGTGCTGAAATGCATCATCTAATACAATTACTTCAGGATGAAAAGTGTCTATCAGCTTTCTTGCACCTTCTAAGCGACCTTCGCACACTGCAGCAGGGCATTCGCATTCAATTGCTGTAAGGTACATCTCGTCACCTGACTCATTCACTTTAGAAAGAATTTCTTTCCCGTCTGAAACGAGTAAATACCCTTCACTGTCGCGACCGTAACCGCGGCTAAGAACTGCAACGGACTTATTCAGTTCCTTCATCTTTTTAATCATGTAAATTGACATCGGAGTTTTTCCGGCGCCGCCTACAGTGATATTCCCGACAGAAATTATTTTTGCATTTACGCTTCTTTGAGGAAATATTCCAATTTCAAATAAAAAATTCCGTAACTTTACTAGTATCCAGTAAAGCGGAAACAACGGTAAAGTAAAAACTCTAATCAATTCCAAAAATCTCATCGTTAAAAACTTTCAGCCTGTTTCTGAAGTTCTGACAATTTTGTTTCGCAGTTAATAATCAAGTCTGATATTTCATCTCTGGTTGCAGTCACAGAAACATTAATTGGCAATGATGATGAAACATTAACTCGTGAAAACGGCTTAGGGATTTCAAACTTATCCCAGCTCTTTAGATGCCATTTCTTTTCGAAGCCAACTCCAACAAGCAGTAAAGGCTTGCCGCTGCGCTGTGCTGAAATAACCGCACCGGGCTTAAATTTTCTTTCAGGTCCTCGTGGACCGTCCGGAGTAACTAAAACAGAACCTTCATACTTTACAAAATCTACCATAATTCCTAAAGCGACATTTCCTCCGCGGGAACTTGAACCGCGATTTACATTATAGCCCCAGCGAGTTAGGATGCGGGCTAAGATGTCACCGTCTTTGCTTAAACTTGTCAATCCCATAAATTTCTTGTCACGGAAAACGAACCAAGGAGCAATCATCGTTCCATGCCAAAATGCTAAAATCATATTTGTATCTGATTTTAAACATTCCTCAATTCCTTCCCATCCCAGATAATTTATTTTTAGAGTTTTGCACCAAAGGTCAATCACTCTTCCAAGGAATAAGTTTCCTAATGTTCGCAGAAATCCTTGTTTAATTGTTCTGATGCTCATTCAAATAACCGATAATTATTTCAGCAGAACGCTTTGCAGCATTTGACTTGCCAAGAATCTCACTCAGTTTTCCAAGTTCGTTCTTGAAATTATCGTATGCCGAATTATTCTCTAAATACACTGCGGCACTCGAATAAATTTTATCTTCGTTCAAGTCATTCTGAATTAATTCAGGAGCAAGCATCTTTTCAAGAACAATATTTACCAACGCTATCTTATCAATACTGATTAACTTCTTGCCTAATGTGTATGTTAGATTACTCGTCTTATATACTACTATCATCGGCAATCCAAGAAGTCCTGCTTCTAAAGTTGATGTACCGGACTTAATAATTCCAAACCGTGAATACTTCATGAAATCGTAGTTGTTGTCATTCACTACTTTAATTTCTGAGTCACCCAAAAAACTATTCAAACTATTCTGCAGCGATGAGGGACAAACCACAACAGGTTGCAAATTGAACTTCGCTGCAACTTTAAGTATACCAGCCTTTATCGCAGGGAAAATCCTCTCTATTTCCTGCTTCCTGCTTCCGGGAAGAACTAAAAGAATTTCCTTCGAAGCATCAAGAGAGTATTTGCTGTATAACTCTTCTTTGGTTATAAACTTATATGATTCAATTTCTTCAACGAGCGGATGACCAACAAATTCAACGGGCACATTAGCATCCTTATAAATTTTTTCTTCAAAAGGAAGAATAGTCAGCATCTTATCGACACGACTTCTGATTTTATCTATGCGTCCTTTTCTCCACGCCCAAATCTGCGGTGAGATATAATAGATAAGCGAACTGCCAGACTTTTTAAGTGATGCCGAAAGATTCAAATTGAATCCGGGATAATCCACCATCACTGCTGTCGAGATATTTTCTTTTGCAGCAAAGTTTACGATATCTTTTTTTACCTTAGCAATAAATGGCAAATGACGAACAACCTCAGAAAAACCAAGGAAGGCCATTTGATTACAGTGATATAAAGCATGAAAGCCGTTGCTTATCATCTTGTCACCGCCAATTCCGTAAAATTCAACTGAGTCATCCAACTTTTGAATTTCCTGAATCAATCTTGCTGCATGCAAATCGCCGGAAGTTTCTCCGGCAGATATTAATATTTTTTTCGCCACTTCTAATAATTCAAAATTTGATTATTTACTTCCGAAATACCATCTTACGGCAAGAGCAAGTAATACAAATGCTGTTGCTTGAAGCGTCCGTGTTTCAGAACGGAATCCTAATTTAACACTCATTGTAGGCTGTTCAACACTTGCATACTTGTAAGGAGTTAACCTTGGTATAAATCTCGGAACATTTTTTTCAAATTCAGGGTATTCATCTTTATAATGATTTCTAAGAAATCCTTCTTCTTCACCGACAATCAAATGATATTGTGTTGCGAAAAAAACGAAAGCAGCAATAAGCAAATATGGGAACAGTGCATTAGATGCGACACCTATTCCGCAATACATTAAAATATTTCCGACATAAAGAGGATTGCGCACATAAGCAAACGGACCGCTGACAATTAAAAATGTGCCGCCCACTTTACCAGTAGTTCTTGTTTCGCTTCCTGCCCAGCTTACTCCCCATAATCTGAAAAATTCTCCGAGCGCTACCATTGCCAACCCGATAGGGAAGGTTACTGCAGTAGGTGCTGCGAATACTAACATTACCAATAAAAATGGAATTGGAGTATAACTTCTGTACTTAAAAAATATTTTTGCTAAGTTGTTTTGCATTGCTATCCTAATTTATAAATCTCATTTCGTTTCAATACTGCCTGATGTTTTTTCTTTAACCGTCTTTTTGCTAGCAATTGTGTAAAGGTTCTTTCAACCTCAGCAAAATTGCTGTACTGAAAACATGTTATTTTTTCTCTGTTGCAAAATCTCAGTAAATCATCTTTTGCAAAGACATAATCACAAAATTGTGCAGGACATGTATCTGAACTTCCGTTGCCGATATACACTGTGAATTCATCATCGGCACTATTTTCTAAAATATGGTTCCTTTTGCAGTTTGCACAGTCGCTGCATTCTTCATCTGTATAAGGAAATACAGTTTGAATTTTTGAATCTTCGTTTTCAATCAGTTTGTTGGCATAAACCTTAAGATTGTTTATTTTGCTATGATTGAAAATCTTTGAAATATAATTTTCAAACCCGTCGCTGAGTATGTAAAACGGAATCTTGTTATTGTTTAATACATTCACAAAAGATTCAAAGTAGCGGTCAATTTGAATTTCATCTGCAAGTTTATGCACATCATCTAACCGAAGCTTAGGCGCATTTGCAAATAGTAGTGACCATCCGGTTTTACCTGTGATTTTATTAAATCTAATCTGCTCAATGATTTCATCTATTTCGGGTCTGCTTCCAAACCTTCTAAAAATCTCTTCGCCGGTATCAGTCAAAGTAATTGTTCCATCAAAATCGATGAATACTTTCATCTTATGAGGCATAACGGGGATGAATGAATCTGTATGCATTTCAGGAGAACTGAATTCAGTCATTGATTACCTTGCCACCACAAACTTTTTTACATCTCTGAAATTACCTGCTGTAAAGCGAAAGAAATAAATTCCTTCAGGCAGAGTTGCGCCGGAATATATATAAGAGTTTCTACCTCTAACTGTATTCGCTAAATTAATTTCATCCAGCTTTTCAATTTTAGAATTATAAAATTCAAGTTTGACATTTACTTTTGCAGGCAGATAAAAATTAATTTCAGTAGAATCAGAAACCGGATTAGGGTTGTTCTGAAGGACTACTATTTTATCGCCAAATTCCTTGATGTAACTTACTTTCCGTATTTCAGAAGCTGCGATAGGGTCTTTGCCTGCCATCTGAACAATGCGGATGAAGTAAATACCGTCACTATCAGGAACGAACTTATATGAATAGTCATTCCCTGTGGGGAGTGGTTTAGCTGATAATGAGGCTACCTCTGTCCAAGTTGTATCTTTGGATGACTGTAATAAAAACATTTCAATTTTATAAATAACTGCTTTTGACTCTGAACTTGTGCGCCATGAAACCATAATGCTGTCGGAATCTACGCTCGCACTCAAATCAGCAATAACTGATACTGCGTTTCTTTCAGCGTAAAGTCTTTGTCCATAGATGGAATAGTTCATCTTCGAGTTTTTCAAGCTGTCGGTTTTTCTTCCTTCGCGGAAAATAACTACCATCCCTTGCTTCTTGTCGGCAAAGGAATTGACATAACTTTTTTCTGTATTCTTCGAAAGAAGAATCGGAGTGCCTGAAGCATCCCACTGAAGTTTGCCCTTTTGGTTTAGTTTCTGACCATAAATATATCCGCTTGAATATTGGTCTTCCTTTTCTATCCATGCAGCATAAATGTTGCAAAACTTATCGGCTGAAATTGATGCTGAAAATTTCTGGGATACTTTAGAGTTGACTTTTTCTCCGTCGTCGCCCCAGAGAAGATTTCCCGTGCGTGAAATTTTTTGAATTACAAAGTCTTTTTGTTCAGAATTTTTCTCGGTAATGAATCCAACAACCGCTGTGCTGTCGGAACATCCCAAGGCAACGAGGTTGCTTTTAGATGTTTTAATTTTTGGAGTAACTAGTTTAGGCTCTTGGAAAAGTTTAACTCCATTAGCTATAACGGTATAGTACATCTCTTTGGATTTCGGGCCAACTTGCCAAAAAATAAATGTTTCGCCTGAAACTAATCTTGTTGACTGATAAGAAATAACATTGGTAGTCGGGGGAGTCACTTCAAGCTGTTTCTTGAATAATGTCTGGTTACCGCTTTTGTCCACATGCTTCATCTGAACTATGTTTTTCCCGGAATGTGATTCCAGCCATAATACATAAGCCCCGCCTTTGGTATCAGACAAAACTTGAACGCTTGACTTAATTAAATTGCATGAAGCTAAACTTATTCCGTCGTTTCCGAAAATTCTCTCACCTTTAGGTGTGACTTTCTGAAGTCGTAAATCATATTCGTTACCGGATGTATCAATCTTTTCAATGTATGCGATGTATGAATTTTCTGCCGCATCTAAAGACATTGAATAATTTACAGGAGGAAATGCGCATAGCGAAGAAATTATTCCGGACTCACCCCATTCAAAACTTCCATCGCTGCCAACTTTCTGAAGGTAGAGGTCGCCATTGGTGCTGTACGAAAAATCTTTCCATAGAACATATGCCGTTCCTTTTTTTGATACTTTTAGTACGGGGATGTCTTTCTTGCCTGGCAGTCCGCTTATTTTTTTCCCGTCGGCACGGAGTTTAACTCTTCCGTTGATGTCAATAGTCTGTATAAATATTGATTGGTCAGGGCTTTCTTTGCGGTCCATCCACACAACATGAAGACCGCCTTCAGGAAGGTCTCCTGTTATAATGTTCGTCGGTTGATAAGTGTCGACGACTAAATTCTTTGCGCGTTCAAGATTAATTGTCCATTGTGCAAAAGCATTGAAGGGACTAATCAAGCATGCGATGACTACAAATAATTTAACCGAAGACAAACTACTCCGCGATTGACTATGCAACAATATTCATATCCTCATTAAACCTCACGCTTACAAGTTTAGAGACGCCTTCTTCTTGAATAGTGACGCCATAAAGAGCCGATGCGGCCTCCATTGTTCGCTTATTGTGTGTTACCACGATGAACTGAGTATTAGTGCTGAATTCTTTTATGATTTTTGTAAACCTATCAATGTTTGCATCATCTAACGGTGCATCAATTTCATCAAGGATACAAAATGGACTTGGCTTAACAAGATAGATAGAGAAAAGCAATGCAATAGCTGTTAGAGTTTTTTCTCCTCCGCTCAAGAGTTCTATTGATGTAGGGCGTTTGCCTTTAGGCTTGGCTACAATTTCAATTTTTGCTTCCAGAGGGTCGGCAGTTTCTTCAAGTCGAAGGTCGGCCTCATCTCCGGGGTTAAACAAACTTCTGAAAATGGAGGTAAAGTTTTGTCTGATTTTTTCAAAGGTTTCCATGAACAGGTTTTGAGCTGTTGTGTTAATCTCGTGAATAGTTTTGACAAGGTCTTTTTCCGATTCAAGTAAGTCATCACGCTGCTTGTTAAGAAAATCCAAGCGCTGTTTCTCTTCTTCATATTCAGAATAAGCTAACACATTCACAGGGCCTAAGCTTTTTAACTGTTGTTTGTAGTCGTTAACTTCTGAGGAGCGGGACTTGAAATCAAATTCTCCTAAATCTTCAAATGTTTTTAATTCAAGCGTAATTGAATAACTTTCGTGAACATGATTCAGGAGATTCTCTGTCTTAATCCTGTTTTCATTAAGTTTGATGTCAATCTCATGCAACTGATTAGAGTATTGCTCGCGGAATTTTCTTGCTGACTGCTGTTGAGCTTCGATAGAGTTAGTATCATTGCGGATAGCGGAGACTCGGGAATTTATTTCCTTCTCCTGCTGAACCATTACTTCGCGCTCTTGATTGAGTCTATCCAAAATGATGGTTTTTTCTTCAATTAGCTCGGCAAGAATATCAATTTCACTTGAAGCGCTTTCTATATCATTTCGTTTTTTCTCTATAGACTTTTCGATTGAAACAATATTTGATTTACTTCGTTCAATAGCGTTTTCGTTATTCTTTTTCTCTCCGGACAGGCGTTCGATATCGACTTTAGTTGCGGTGAATTTTGCTGTAATCGATGCATATTCAGTTTCTAAATCGCGGAATGAATCTTCAAAGAATTTCTTTTCATTCTCAGATGAAAGTACGCGGTATCTGAATTCATTCAGGTCGCTATCCATTATTTCGCGCTCGCGATCAAGTTGATTCGACTGACTTACCAACTCCTGAAGTTCTGCTCTGAGCTTTTCAATTTCATCTTCTGCTTTTTGGCGCTCGAACTCGAACTGTGCAATTTGCTTTTCAACATTTGCAAGGTCATTTAATAACATCTTGCTCTTGTCAGTAACACCTTTCATATCAAAGGACATAATCTTGTTATCAATAACCTCTATTTTAGAATGTAGGTTTTGAAGTTCCTGTTCTCTTTGTGGAATTACATTTCGTAATTCTTCCAAGGTGTGTCTGCGACCGAAGAGAGTTTCATCAACTTTTGGTGCGGCACCGCCTTCGATAAATCCTGTGGTGTCAATCAAGTCACCATTAAGAGTCACATAAGTATATTTACCGTGCTTCTGGTAAAGAGTGAACGCGGTTTGCAAATCCTGTACAACTGCAATGTTGCTAAGTAACTTAGCAAAAAGGTGTTTCCATGATTCTTCTGCTTCGATAAGATTATCTGCCCATCCAAGAAATCCCTCTTCAATAGCAATTTTCTTTTTCTGTCTTTTTTCGGAATAGCGCGCAAACTTTTCGAATAAAGAAAGTTTTGCTTGGGCATCATTGTTAGAAAGATAGAAAGAAGCTTTGCCGGAATCATTAGCTTCGAGATGACGGATTCCGCTTTGAATGTCTTCAATTGTTTCAACAATAATACTGTTAAGATTATTTTTGAGCGCTGCCTCAAGTGCGAATCTGTATGTCTCGTTTGCGTTACCAACATTGGCTAAAAGATGTTTGCCGTTTTTATTCCAAGTTCCGTCTTCAAGCAATACTTTAGCTCCTTTGGAAAAGCCTTCAAGACTTTCAAGTACATGCTGTAGGAAACTCATCTTATCACGGAGTGAATTTAACTGCGACCTTTGCTCAAGTTCTGATTCTTTTAATTCAGACAATTCTTTTTCCAACTGCTGCTTTTCTTCGAGCATGGTTTGGAATTCTACTTCAGTGTCTCTGACCTTTAGTTCGGTATCAGCTTTTTCCTGTGACAATTCTTCTACATAACCAACTGTTTTAGCAATGCTTCCTGTCTGGTTAAGAATTCCTGCATTCTGTCTTTCAATATTAGTATTGATTCTCTGAAGTGCAGCAAGCAAGTTGTTCGCGGTGTTTTCTTTTTGTGAAAGTTCTTTATGAAGAGAAATGTATTGTTCATTGAACTCTGAGAGTTTAGCTCGTTTTTCTTCAAGAGTATTTTTTCTCGAGTCGATATCATTTTGAAGCGATTCGCGTTCTGCTGATTTTGTATTCAGTCTGTCATTGATGTCATCGATGTTTAAATTAGCGTCATCAATACTTTCTCTCTCATTCGTTAGTTGAGTATTCAACTCATCAATTTCTGAAGAGAATCTATTGCTGTTAAGTTCCAGCGACTTTCTTCTTTCCTGAGAAACAGAAAGTACATTCTGCGACTGATGAACTTCTTCTGTCTTTTTTGCAATGCTCGAGCGCTGTTCATGAAGTTCTTGCTCGACAGCGTATAACAATTCCTTAATAGCCTTAATATCATCATCAAGTTTATTGATTTGAGATTCGAATTCTAATTTTTTAGAGAATGCTTCATCTTTGTTAATTTTAAATTCCTGTTTGAGCGAGATGAATAATGCGTATTCTCTTTCGCTTAAGTCAAGATCAAGTTCCCTGAGTGTTACCTGAATTTTGTTATGCTTATCTGCCTTTTTGGCTTGCCTTTCAAGCGAGTTGACTTTTTTCTCAACTTCGGAAACGATATCATTAACACGGCTTAAGTCACCTTTAACTTCATCAAGTTTTTTTAGAGTTAGTCTTCTTCTGAGTTTGTACTTGTTTACGCCTGCCGCTTCTTCAAACATTACTCGGCGTTCTTCAGCTTTATTGCTGAGTATAGATTCAACCATCTTCAACTCTATTACAGAATAAGCGTTGCTGCCCATTCCCGTATCCATAAAAAGGTTGGTGATATCTTTTAGACGGCAGATGTTTTTATTTAATAAGTATTCACTTTCACCCGAGCGGAAAATTCTTCTTGTTATAACAAGTTCAGTGTATTCAGAAGGCAGGATTCCTTTATCATTTTGAATAGTTAATGAAACTTCAGCCATACCCATAGGCTTGCGGTTTGAAGTTCCGTTAAAAATCACATTCTCCATTTTATCGGAGCGGAGGGTACTGCTCTTCTGTTCGCCCAGCGACCAGCGGATAGCATCCACAATGTTGGTTTTGCCGCAACCATTAGGCCCGACAATAGCAGTCATTCCGCTTGTAAAGTTAACCATTGTCTTATGCAGAAATGATTTGAATCCGAGTATTTCTAATTTTGATAAATACAATTATGCTCCCGGTTTTAGCTCTCTCAATGCTTGAAAAATATAGTCAATAGAGAGATAATTAATTTGTAAAAAGTAACCGAAACATGATACTACTGCCACTATTGCAAGTACTCCTATTAAATACACTTTGCCGGGGGCCACATCCAAAATTACATGGATACCTTTGAATATTCTAAAGGCTATCCACACTGAGAATGCTATCCAGAAAAGGTAGATATAGGTGTTGGCTACTCCTATTAATAATATACGGTAAAGAACTATTGAAATTGGGATTAGTGTAATAACAGGTATATGCGCCCATGATGCGACATAAAATGAACTACTGAAGTTAACCCTGTTGATTACTGTTGATGCGCTCATTCTGATAACTACCGTAACAGCTACCAAGTGAATCATAAAAATGAATAAGAAAAATATTAATGCGACTACAGGATGCCACGCCATGTATGAAGTTAAACTTATAAACCAATCATAAGGGATTGCCGATACTACTTTCTCAAAAGTCAGGCTTGATTTAAAGTAGAAAAGAAAACTACTGACAATTAGTGACAAGGAAGCAGCTACTAATCCTGAAAGAATTAAAGACGGCACATAAGAATACATTCTTGCATCGCGTACATCAGCGAAAAAGTTGTATGGTTTAGTTAACGCCCGCTTTGCATCCTCGCGGAATTTCCTGTTCGAATTAAATAAAAACAAAGTGATGATTGCAAGTATTAATCCGAATATTATAAACACTATAGGAGATGTATCCTTTTTAACACCAATTGGAATTGTGACGGGCTGTAGGTTATGCAGAAGTGCGTACAATGTTTTGTATGCAGGTCTTAGTGTGGACCTGTCTTCTCCGACTATGCCAATTGGGAAAATATTTATTGAGTTATACTTGCCGACTAATGAAGAATATGCAGTGCGGTAATCAAACATGTTGCCGATGATAAAACCATTAAGGTTTTTATCGTTTACAAATTTATAAAATTCGCTAAAGTATTTTGCTTGAGCTTCATAAGTGTTCGGGTTAATATATCCGTTTGATGAGCCTTCAGTTACGAGATAAGTCAACTCAGTTATAAGTAGTTTATTCGGGTTGATTGTTTTAGATAAAACTTTTAGTCTTTCCGCAATTGCAGGAATTTCTGCGGACATAAATTGCAGGCCGTAAAAATCAATACCGTTTATTTCTGAAGTAGTAATGTTTGGATTAATATTGACATATATCATTCTTGATGACTGCTCTTTAATAAGTTCAGCCGTCTGACTTAAGAAGAATGAGTTACCGTCCTCATTAATATTTGAACTTGAACCAAGTCCATACGCACACAGAGCGCTAAAATTATTGTATGAAGCCTGCCATTTGGTAGCGAAACCTTTTGACTCAGAGTGGAAAACATTATCGCTTAATAAAGATGAAGGAGTCTGTTCAAGCGGGAGTTCAATAAAGGCTAATAGTCCAAATTCCTGACAAAGTGCGAGCATGTAAGGGTGCGGCATACACTTTGAAAAACGGACAGTATTAAAACCCAGGTCCTTAATCATCTTTATGTCCTGTCTCATTCCCTCATAGGAGTTCATGGTCCAGAAATTTTTATTTACCGGAGTGTACGCAGTTCCGTCGAGGCGGACGCTGTTTCCGTTTAGATAAAATCCATCTGCTTCAAGTTTCAATGATATGATTGAGTAAGGAATTGAAACTTGGTCAATCACTTCACCGTTCTTTGTTATCTTAAATACAAAATTATATGATACAGGGTTGTCAAAACTCCAAAGGCGAGGGGATGATATTTCTAAATAGAAAGAAGAAGTTTTGTCTTTTCCTTTTTTGATTTCTATGTCTTCGCGAATGGAAGTAAGATTGTTATCACCTTCAACCGAAGATAAACCTGCTTCAAGTGTAAACCCGTCGCTTTGACCATCCCAAACATCGTGAAGTAAATTTCTTCTTAAAAAGTTGCATGAAACCTGAAGTCTTGCTTTTGATTCTGATGCGGAGATGGTTTCAACTGAAAAACTACTGAGACTTATCCCGGGAAGTTCTGAAATATAAATGTCTCTGAATATTCCGCCGAATTCTTTAGGGTAAAGCATTTGATAGGATAAGGGAATCCTGTTTTTTTCTCCAACGGCAGGATGCACCTTTATAGATAGGATGTTTGGTTCCTTTGACTTGAGGATGTCGGGGGGCAAGAGCACCGAAAATGGGAACGCTCCACCTTGATGACGGTATATGACAGAATTATTAAGGGAAACATCTGCGCTGTAGCTGACACCCAAAAGATGAAGGATGTAACTGCTGTTATCGACACCGTGCTGAGTTAAGGTAAATGATTTCTCAAAAACTAAATCTTCGTCGCCGTCATATATTGAAGGAATTTCTACTGAGACCTTGTTTTTCTTTTTGTCACTTTCCAGATAAACTTCCCAACGACCGTCCAAAAGTATTTTTTTGCGGATTGTGGAAGATTCCATAAATTCCAATTTATTAGCATCCGGTTTGTAGTCCGGGAGACTGCGGAAAAGGATCTGAGAAAATGAGTTGATTGTTAAAATCGAAAAGAGTAATATTATATTTTTAATTCGCACTATGCCAAAATACCTGTTTTCAAATTGCAAAAAAGTTTAACTTACAAATATACGGATTGGAGGGAGGGGAAATCAACACATAAATTCAGGATTTGAGTCAGTTGGGTGAATTTATGCATATTTTTACTGAGTTTGTGCTGATTTAAGGCAAATATTTTTGAAAATCAGACAGATTTGATTTCAATACCCGCATAGCCTGCTAGTTATCCACATTTAAAATATATCCCCATAACACATTGAATTATATAAAGTTAGGTAATTCACCTAATTTTGTGTATTTGATACCGTGACCTAAGTTGATAAATTTGGTTCCTCCTAGTTAGCGGAAAGCATAAAACCAAAAGTTGGATAGTTATTCAGGTTTTTTAGGTTTTGAAGGTCTGGAGATAATAAATCCCGCAACTGCGCCATAAGCAGTACTTATATAAGGACTTCCTGTTATCGGGCAGGTCCCGCTTTTGCATCCGATAAAGTAATAGTATGAAAAGCCAATCAATCCGCCGAGGACTGTTGCGCCAATTTTAATAAATAATTTTTTGTTCATTTTACAATTTTAATCTTTATTTTTACTGTAAGATGAATAAATGTCTCTAAAGTTTCAAAACGGTTACTAGTTATTTAAGGATGTTCGAAAAGTCCACATTAATTAAGTTAACAGTAATTCATTTTTGAAAAATAAAGAATACTAAAATGAGAGAAGAATATAACCATAAAATAGTGCCATTGGGTAAAGCAGCATCAAAATTGTTTACACAGCAATTAGAGTCTTGGAAAGATTGCGCCGATAGTTTCTCTAATCTTTCAAAGAGTCAGGTTAAAGAATTAAGTGTGGGACGCACTTCCTTCAAGATTCAGTATAATCCCGGTAGAATGATATCATCATCTGCAGTGGTTGATAAAAATACTGTGGCGGCAAGGCCATGTTTCCTTTGCGAAGAAAACAGACCTGCAGAGCAAAACTATCTCTCGTTTGCAGATTATCAAGTACTGGTTAATCCTTTCCCAATCTTTTGGGAGCATTATACAATTGCAAACAAAAGACATCAAAACCAAACCATTAAAAATAGTTTTAAGCAAATGCTGGAACTTACCGAAAACATGGGTGACGACTATGCAGTGCTTTATAATGGCCCAGAATGCGGCGCATCTGCACCTGACCATTTACATTTTCAGGCAGTGCTAAAGGACACTCTTCCCATTTCCGAGGACTTGGACAATGCACATAAATTTTCCATAGCTGAGTTCCGCGTTTTTGATTCCACAAAAATTTACTTCCCCGATGATGGCGTTAGAAGATATATTCAAATCGAAAGCGACAATGTTAAGTCACTATTACAAGCTTTTAAAATTGTTTACGAAACACTTGCCAAAGTTACAGGAACAAAAGAAGAACCGAAACTTAACATATTAAGTTATTACAATTCTTCCGAGATGAAACATAGAGTACAGATATTCCCAAGAACAAACCACCGCCCCGCAGAATATTTCCTCGAAGGCGAGGATAAAGTTTTATTCAGTCCCGGCTCAGTAGATATGGGTGGAGTAGCAGTTACACCAAGGCTGGAAGATTTCGAAAAGATGACTCCAAAATTATTAAAGCACCTACTCTCGCAAGTAGTAATGAGCGATGAAGATTTTAGAAACTTCTTGAATGAGTTTGCTATTTCGATTTGAAGTTCACTGTCCGAACACGATTTACAGGATTGCTGGATTTACAGGATTTTGGGATTTATGAATCGGATGGGGCATCAGCATTATTTGCATTCTTAATGTCTTTAGCTTTGTTTGTAATAATTGGATTAATTAGGGTTAATCGGATTTGATGGATTTACTAATCTTTTATTATACAATCTCTTGAATTCTAAACTTGTTCCGCCAAAATTTATTAGTAGTCCATCAGCGATGCAGTATGCCTCTAAGTAATTTATCGCTTGTGATTTGTGAACATCTAAAATTTTTTCTACTGCTTTTAATTCAACCATTACACAATCCTCAACATAAAAATCCACTCTTCGCGTGCCGATTTGTTCGCATTTATACATGATAGGCATTTCCAATTCTCTATGAAAATTTAGTCCCGTAGCATTCAATTCGATGGCTAAAGCCCTCTGATAAATAACTTCCTGAAATCCATTCCCAAGAAAATTATGCACATTCATTGCACATCCAATTATTTTACCGGTGATGTCATTAATATTCATTTTCAATCTCCCTATTTATTATGCTTATCAATAAAATTTTTGACTGTCATATATTCCTTTACGGATAATCCTGTAAATCCTAAAATCTTATAAATCGTGTTCAGACAGTATACTAATCCTGATTCATTAAATCCACAATAAACATGACATTAGGGTTCTTCGAACGAGAGAGGGAAATTTTTATTATGGCTGTTAACGGTACTGCCAGAAGCATTCCGACTACCCCCCATATGTAACCCCAAAGCAGTACTGAGAGCAGAATTACAATCGGGTTCAGGCCAAGTCTTTTGCCGACTATCATTGGCTCTAAAATATTGAATACCAATGTTTGAATTGCCGCAATTATTCCTATTACAAGCAGCATGTATCCGATTTTTCCGTTCTGCACCAGCGACATCAAAGCGGGAAGTGCAAGCGCTGCCACTGCGCCTATCGTAGGGATGAAGTTAAACAGAAATACGAACGCACCCCATAGAATATAAAAGTCCACACCAAGAATCCATAACGCTACTCCCACAAGCACACCCGCAGTTGCATTTACTAATATTTTAGCAATGATATACTGCTGTATCTGTGTTGTGATTTCATTAACAGTTGAATCTAATTTAACAGTGTAAGTTGTTTTTGATGGTGATAATTCGGCGGGTGTTTCATCATCAGTTTTTGGAAAATATGCTGCATCATCTTCTTTATCTTTCAAAGAAGATTTGCCGCTGAAGCGTCTTTTAATCGCCATGTAAATTCCATGATGACCACCGACGATGAACGCAAAAAATAGAATTGTTAGAAATACTGTGCCCGCCAATGCGCTGAACTGACCGAAGGCATTGCTGAAAACTGCTTTGTAGTCAATCTTGGCAAGGAATGAACGGACTGAAAAATTCTGCAGTGAAGGGTCTTTCAAACCGTAAGTCTGCGCAATTCCGCGGACGATGGTGTTGAGTTTTGTTTCATAACCGGCTAAGTCGTTATTGAAAGCATCCCATGACTGAATAAAGAATGTTGAAATTCCGTAAAAAAGCCCTATTATCAATATTATATCAAGTATGATAATCAGCGCGAGGGGAAGTTTTTTTGAATAAAGCCAATTGTTAAAAGGCGCAAAGGCGAAATACATTATGTAGGCAATCGTAAACGGTATGAATATGCTCTGCAGTTCTTTCAAAATAGAACCAAAAACAACAATGCCGATTGCACTGATGAAAAAATTAATGTAGCTGCTTGAAGCGGTTTTTTCTGAATTCATAGTGATTCACCCAATATTTATTCAAAATAGTTGTTACTTAAGGGAATTAATCAATAATTTCCAATGTTTTTAAAGTGTATCATTTTTAATTATTTTGAAAATAAAGATACATAATCAATTATTAATATGTTGCAAATAAGTCAACTATTTGATAAAACAAGAGTTTTAGTTAATTTAGTGTTTCTACAATTGCCTACTTTGCAAAAGTCACTTCCGAGAACCGAAAACAAGAGGATGACTATGAAAGATGTAAATAATATCGGAGAAATTTAATATGTCAAACGAAAATATGAATAATAAGCCACAGAATGAGATTGAGAATGAGGAATGGCTATATTCTTTAGATTATGTTCTAAAGAATGGCGGCCCCAAAAGGGTAGTTGATATTCTTCAGCAACTTCAGATAAGGGCTCACAAGGCCGGTGTTGAAGTTCCTTTCACGGCAAATACACCTTACATAAATACAATCACAAGAGAGAATCAGCCTCCGTTCCCCGGCGACAGAGCCTTGGAAAGAAGAATCAAGAGCATTGTTCGATGGAATGCAATGGCAATGGTTGTCCGCGCAAATAAAAATGATAGTGGTGTCGGTGGTCATATTTCAACTTTTGCATCTGCAGCAACTTTGCTTGAGGTTGGTTTCAATCACTTCTTCAAAGGCAAAGGCGAAAATCATGACGGTGATATGATATTCTTTCAGGGTCATGCAGCTCCGGGAATTTACTCTAGAGCATTTCTTGAAGGAAGACTTTCAATAGAAGACTTATCAAACTTCAGAAGAGAATTAAGGCCCGGCGGCGGACTTTCATCTTATCCGCATCCATGGCTAATGCCTAATTTTTGGGAGTTCCCGACTGTATCCATGGGACTTGGTCCTATCATGGCAATTTACACTGCAAGATTCAACCGTTATCTTGAGGATAGAGGACTAAAAGAAAAAACAGGTAAAGTTTGGGCGTTCCTCGGCGACGGCGAGACTGATGAACCGGAAGCATTGGGCGCAATTAATTTAGCATCAAGAGAAAAACTTGACAATCTTATTTTTGTTATCAACTGTAACTTACAGCGTCTTGATGGGCCTGTTCGCGGTAACGGAAAAATTATTCAGGAATTAGAAGCAGCATTCCGCGGCGCGGGATGGAATGTTATTAAAGTAATTTGGGGAAGCAATTGGGACCCGCTTCTTGC
>CAIWTC010000163.1 GCA_903915485.1 uncultured Ignavibacteriales bacterium
GCGCTTGCTTTAGGTACGGTAATCGTCCCCTTTTGTCCTTTTATTTGCAAGGGGAATGTTTCATTATCGGGGTTATATGAACCGATGCTTTCAATAAAGTAACCATTCAATTCTTTTTTGCTGGCCTCTATCTTTGCCTGTTTGGCTCTTGCTGCTTTATCAGAAATATTTTTATCAAACTTGTCTGTAAGTTCCCTTGCTTGCACAGTTCGGGCATAGTATTCGCTTGTACTTTCGAATTCATCTCTTGGTTTGAAAAGCTCGGGGCGCTGCTGCTTTGCCAATTGTTCACCGGTTGCGGTAGCGCCTGCATCAACTACCGTTTCAACCGCCGGCACAGTGGTTGGATTAGCATTCACCTTGGCATCAACAGCTTCAATCAATTTCAAAATCTCATTCACTTCGGCAGTTTTATTTTCCTCTATCTTTATCGTTACTGTATTGGCTAGATATCCCGCCTTTTTTGCAGTTAACGCGTAACTGCCAATTGAAATTCCTTTGAGTAATTTAGCTCCCTTCCAATTATTTCTATATGTCCCTTTAAGCAGCTCAACATCTGCATCCGAAGGTGAAATACTCAACTGCAAATTACCCGTTATTTCTTTGAGTGATATGCTCCTTTTGGTCTGTTCATTCCGTTTTATTTTAATTAACTCAGTAACAGGATAATATCCATCCTTTGAAACCGTCAACTGATAATCCCCGGGCGCAAGACCCAGTTCATCTGTTTTATTTTGCATTTTTTTATTTATCTCTACCACTGCAGTTTTTGGCTCAAGCACTAAAATTAATGTTCCCTCATTTTTTATTAGATTGGTGCTAAAAGAATTTTCGCCTTTCTCGGTTACTTTTATTTTTGCTGCAGTATCGAGATAACCGGCAAAACTTAATTTCAAATCATATTCGCCGGGGAATAAAAACAGGCTATAGTTTGTTAGTCCTTTTTCTGCATTATCAATATATATTTTTGCTCCGGCGGGAGTACTGTTAATGGTTACAGGGACAGGCTGCTTCTCTTCAAGTTTGTATTCAAAAAGTGCATTGTTAAGGCTGACAGCTATTTTTGCTGATATAGGGACATATCCTTCGAGTTCAATCCTTAAATCATGCTCGCCGTCCTTTAGTGTTGTGGTTTTGATTTGTCCCTTGTTCTCGCCATCAATGAAAACAGTTGCGCCGGGAGGAGTAGTGCTTATTACCGTGGAGATTAATTCGCTTTTCTTGTCGGCAGTAAGTTTAATCAGCCATGATCTTCCCTTCTCCAATGAAATGCCATATTTTTTCAGTATTACTTGCAGCGGCGCATACCCGCTTAGCAAGATTTTTACTTCCCGCTCCTTGTATTGAAGAAAAAGAAAATCCCGGCCAGGAGAATGATTCATCTTAACCATCCCCAGATTTGCATCATAGGCCAGTCCCACCAAATCAGTTTCTATGATTAAACCCGCAGCAACATCGCCGTTGGCATCCTTTACATCATAGTCAATCAACTCCTCCGGATGGTATTCCGCCATACCAACAATTCTCATCTCAGACATTCCGGATTTAGGCGCCTGAGCATAAACCGATGTTACTAATAATACCAATACAAAAAACCACTGACGCATTAATCGCCCTACTTTCATTTTAAATTAAAGCACAAAATAGAGAATGTTTTGGGATATGGCAACCAATTCACCCATGTTCGTGAAGGACACTTAACCACAAGGGACACAAAGGGAGCACAAAGGACACTATATATTTTGTAAAACACCTTGTGCACCTTGAGGTTTAGCCATTGTGACCAGCCTGCCGGCGGGCAGGGTTAAATCCTAATGAGATTAATTCTTAAAGTATTTAACTATAAAGAATGTTTGGCAATAAGGTAAAATGTCTGAACCCCGAAAAAATTCGGGACAGGCACGATTTACAGGATTTAAGGATTAACAGGATTTTAGGAGGATAGTTTCGCTTCATGTGCACCTCCGATGATGATTTATGTTGCCTTGTTTATCGCCATGCCCTGAAGGACATGGCTGCGTTGAGAAAGCCCCTTGAAAGGGACTCATAATCTCATTTACATACAAAATTATTTTACTGTGATTTGGAAACCTCTTGAGAGGTTTTTCTCA
>CAIWTC010000164.1 GCA_903915485.1 uncultured Ignavibacteriales bacterium
TCCCTCTACAATCCCGAGCACTACATTAGCGACTTTTACTCTTAATTCCGGAGCAACGCTGAAAACAGGGCATGCACAGGGCATATCAACCACTGTTACCACAGGTGCAATACAAGTACCGGGCACAAGATCTTTCAACGCAGGTGCTAATTATGAATACAATGGTTCATCAGTTCAGGTTACGGGAAATGCTTTGCCTGCAACTGTAAATGATTTGATTATTAATAATTCTGCCGGTGTTACATTAACAAGTAATACAGCCGTTTCAGGAACTCTTAACCTTACTTTAGGAACTCTTGGTCTTAATAGTAATACCCTAACTTTAGGCAGTTCAACTGCAGTAAAAGGGTCGCTTTCATATACGGCAGGTAATTTAACAGGAGCAGGAACTTTCACCCGCTGGTTTGATGCGTCAGCAGTAACTTTAGGAACTGCAGCAGGAAGATTCCCATTGGGCACTTCAACAGCAGATGCGAGTCTTTTTATAGGCGGCACTCCAACTGTAGGTGGAACTGTATCAGTTTCATATAGTAATGCTTCAGGAACAACTGATTTTTATGCAGAGGGAACACCACCAACTGATACTAGATTTGATGATCCTCTTGGTTTTACGGTAAATCATCGCCATAACATGAATTGGACTTCAAGTACTGCGAATAGTTTTGCAGCATCAGATCTTTCGCTTCAAATCAATGGAGATGCGATCGGAGTTGCCTGGATTCAAGATGTCAACTCGCTTAGAATAATTCATGCTTCTGATGCTACCGGTATCGGAACAGCAGGTGTAAATGGCGGTAATGCAACCTCACCTACAATTAATCGTACCGGTTTAACTGAAAGCAGTTTGGGTGGAACTTTTTATATTGGTTCAGGAGGGGATAATGCGTTACCTGTTGAACTTACTTCATTCACAGCAAATGTTTCCGGAAAGAATGTAATCCTTAAATGGACTACTGCAACAGAAATTAATAACTCATACTTCAGTATTGAAAGAACAAAACAATCAGTTTTGAAAAGTTGGCAAGAGATTGTTCAGGTTCGCGGTGCAGGTAACTCAAATTCACCAAAGAACTATTCATTTACCGATATGGTCTCTGAATCAGGTGATTACACTTACCGTTTAATTCAGCATGATAATGACGGAACAAAACAGATTATGATGGAGACAAGTGCAAAAGTGTCAATTCCTTTGGATTACACATTAGAGCAGAATTATCCTAATCCGTTTAATCCATCAACTGAAATTCATTACTCAATTCCTGAGGACAACAGAGTTAACATCGCTGTATTTGCAGTCACAGGACAGTTGATAAAAACACTTGTCGATGAATATCAAAGTGCAGGCTTCCACTCAATCAGATTGGACGCATCCAAGTTAAGCAGCGGTACATATATTTATCAGATGAATGCAGGAAAGAATAAGCTCACTAAGAAACTTGTGATATTGAAATAATGGAGAATGGTAAATGGTGAGTTGTGAATGAATACAGCAACTCCGCTGTTTGAAAATTAGTAAAGAGTAAAGCCTCGCTTTCGGGGCTTTCTCAAGTTTACAATGCATCAGATGGATAACAAATATATAAATCAATTTAAATATCGAGAAGTAACATTTTTAGCAGAGTCTTTATAGTTCTGTGAAATAATATTGTTTTAATTTTATAGTTGAATGGCTATGTGGGTAGGGGAAGTTTAGGTAACATCTTTATTAATTTATTATGGAAAATGATATGAAACGTATGTTTAAGGTTTTGGTTTTTTTACTCTTTACTGTTGGTGTTAACGCACAGACAACTATTTTTTCCGATGCTTTTGGTGTCAGTAACGGTGCTGATTATTCTATCGGCGGTGCTATTGGAACCTCTCCTACTTGGTCTGTGAACACAAGCGGCGGAGATTGGGGAGCAAAAATTGATGCGGAAGTATTGAGTATTACAGATGATGCTAGTGCAACAACCAATGTGGCAGGTTATGCGTTTGCTAATATTCCGGTAAGCGGGTTTGCCGGATATAACGGTCAAATAGGCTTGAACACTACTAAAATAACATGGTCATTTAATGTTCAAATCAATAGACCAACGGTTCTAAGCGCTACATACCAAATGTCTTCATATTATGGTGGGTTAATACTTGGTTCTACAAGTCAGTTGCTAAATACTGACGGAAATGGTTATGCGGTATTACTTAGACGAGGTTCAACAAGTAAATTGAATGGTATTAGCCTGGTAGCTTTTACAGGAGGATTGAATACTCCGATTACAGCTGTCGGTCAAATTATATATGCTTTGGCAGCTGCTGATTTGGCTGCATTAAATAATTGGGCAAGTGTCAAAGTTACATACGATCCTTCTACTAATAATTGGTCACTTTTTGTTAGAGATGATGGCCCTAATGCATCTGTTGATCCAACTACAGTAGCTAACCAAGTGGGTTTTGAAACTTTTAATAATACTTATACCGGAACGGCTTTGCCATATTTTGGAAGTTATTTTCAGGGCAATACTCAGTCCGCACAGTATATGACCTTTGATAATATAAAAGTTGAAAGTGCCACGGTTAATGCTCTTACTTCTCAACCTGCATTTGGTGCTTTCTCAAATATTGGGACTTCGGCTTTGACAACTAACTGGACTGCAGGAAACGGAACTGGAAGAGTAGTATATATGAACTCTTCAAACACCTTTACGGACCCTACTAACGGAGTCTCGCCAACTGCGATGACAGCGTGGGCAAATGCGGGACAGCAGTGTATATTTAACGGCAGCGGTACAACAGTTGATATGACCGGACTTACGACAGGAACTAAATATTATTTTCAAGCTTATGAATATAATGGTACCGGCGCCACAACTACTTATTTATTAACTACGCCTGGAAGTACAAATCAGGCAACCACTATTGTACCTGTTACACAGTCATCTGCAATTAATTTTACAAGCGTTGGTGCGGCAGGAATGACAATAAATTGGACAAGTGGTTCAGGAGCAAACAGAATTGTAAGAGTGAATTCATTAAATTCATTTGTTCCGCCTGTTGATGGTACGAATTATTCAGCAACTGCTGCTTACACATCAGGTGAAACAACCGTTTATAATGATACAGGGAACTCTGTTGCAATAACAGGATTAACCCAGGGAACAACTTATTTTGTTGAAATCTTTGAATACAACGGAACCGGAACAGGAATCACTTACAACACAACATCTCCCGCAGCAGGAAGTCAGTTAACACAGTCTGCGGTGGGGGTAAGAGAAAACGCGACAGTCCCGTTGGATTTCACATTGGAGCAGAATTATCCTAATCCGTTTAATCCATCAACTGAAATTAATTATTCAATACCTGAGGATGCCGGAGTAAATATCTCTCTATTTTCAGTTACAGGACAGTTGATAAAAACTCTTGTCGATGAATATCAAAGTGCAGGTTACCACTCAATCAGATTGGATGCATCCAAGTTAAGCAGCGGTACATATATTTATCAGATGAACGCAGGAAAGAATATGCTTACTAAGAAATTGGTAATACTGAAATAATTGTGAATGGTAAATGGTGAGTTGTGAATGATAACGGCAATTCCACTATTTGAAAATCAGTAATTCATGATACGCAAAAATAAATATTCCAATTAATAACCCCGACTTTTAAGTCGGGGTTATTAAAATACAAGGAATAATATCTGACAATATTATTGATTTGCGTAACATAACTTAGTAACAAGTTTAAGCATCGTTTTCGGGGCTATCTCAAGTTTACAACAACTTAGATAGATAACAATTATAAGTCTATTTAAGGAATGAGAAGTGACATTTTTAGCAGAGTCTTTATAATTCTGCGAAATAATTTGGGTTTTATTTTATAGCTGAATGATTATTTGGGTAGGGCAGTTTAGGTAACATTTTAAGTAATTTAATTTAGGAAAACGATATGAAGCGTATTATTACGGTTTTTGTTTTTATACTCTTAACTGTTGGTGTTAACGCACAGTCAACTATTTTTACCGATGCTTTTGGTACAAGCAGGGGTGCCGCTTATTCAACAACCAGCAGTGCTGTTGTTGGAACTTCTCCTACATGGTCTTTGAACGGAGTTGTGGATTATGGAGCCAAAATAGATGCAGGTGTTTTAGTGTTAACCGATGATGCCAGTGCAACTGCAAATCCTACAGCAGGATATGCGTTTGCTAATCTTTCTGTCGCCACTGGTTTTTCGGGGTATAACTCTCAACTAAACTTGAACTCTTCCAAAATTTCTTGGTCATTCAATGTTCAAACCAATAGAACAACGGTTCTTAGCACCTCATACTCTAATACATCATACTATGGCGGGTTAATACTTGGTTCTACAAGCCAGTCGCTTAGTACTGCCGGAAATGGTTATGCTGTATTACTTAGAAGAGGTTCAACAACTGCACTAAACGGCATTAGTCTGGTAGCTTTTACAGGAGGTTTGAATACAACGATTGCTGCCGCCGGTCAAATTATATATGCTTTGCCGGCCGGAGATTTGGCTCTAAAAAATAACTGGGCGAGTGTCAAGGTTACATACGATCCTTCAACTAATGCTTGGTCACTTTTTGTTAGAGATGATGGAGCAACTGCATCTGTTGATCCATCCACGGTTGCAACCCAGGTGGGCTCTGCAACTACTAATACTACCTATACCGGAACAGCTTTGCCTTACTTTGGAGCATATTTCCAGGGTGCTGCTCAGGCCACACAGACAATGACATTTGATAATATAAAAGTTGAAGGTGCCACTACTAGTGCTCCTACTTCACAACCTGCATTTGCTGCTTTTTCAAATATTGGAACTGCGGCTTTGACAACTAGCTGGACTGCAGGAAACGGAACAGGAAGAGTAGTATATATGAACTTTTCAAACACCTTTACGGACCCTACTGACGGAGTTTCGCCAACTGCAGCGATAGCATGGGCAGGTGCCGGACAGCAGTGTATATATAATGGCAGCAGTACAACAGTAAATCTGACCGGACTATCTGCGGGGACAACATATTATTTCCGTGCTTATGAATTCAATGGGAGCGGCGCTGGAATTAAGTATTTTCTAACTACTCCGCCAAGCACTAGTCAAGCGTCAACTATTATACCGGTTACACAATCCTCTGCAATTGGTTTTTCGCCTGTAGGAACAACTAGCTTCACGATAAACTGGACATCCGGCAGCGGTGCAGGTAGAATTGTTAGAATAAATTCAGCAAATACATTTGCCGGGCCTTCAAATGGAACAGTCTACAGCGGAACTGCAGCATACACATCAGGTGAGCAGACCGTTTACAGCGGAACAGGCAGTTCAGTTGCTGTCACGGGATTGAGCCAAGGCATAACATATTATGCTGAAATCTTTGAATATAATGGAACAGGTTCCGGTATTACATATAATATTGTAAGTCCTGCTACCGGCAATCAGGCTACCGCTGCGACTGCCCCCACCATTCAACCTGCATTTACTACATTTACAAATATTGGAACAACAGGCTTAACCGCAAACTGGTCAGCAGGAAACGGAGTTGGGCGTGTGGTTTATATTTCTGACGGTAGTTCATTTACTGACCCTACTGACGGAACCGGTCCTTCTGCAAGTACTGCATATTCAGGAACAGGTCAGCAGTGTATTTATAATGGAACAGGAACTTCTGTCGGCGTCACGGGACTATCAGCAGGAACAACTTATTATTTTCAAGCCTATGAATTTAATGGTACCGGCGCGACGACTACTTATTTTTTAATTGCTCCGGGAAGCACAAATCAGGCAACCACTATTGTACCTGTTACACAATCCTCTGTAATAAATTTTACTTCTGTAGCAAATACCACGATGACAATTAATTGGACTAGCGGTACGGGTGCAAATAGAATAGTAAGAGTTAATACAGCAAATACATTTGTTCCTCCTGTTGATGGAACCGCTTATACAGGAACTGCTGCATATACTTCAGGTGAAAGAACCGTTTATAATGGTGCATTAAGTTCTGTTGCTATTACGGGATTAGTCCAAGGAACAACATATTATGTTGAAATATTTGAATCCAACGGAACAGGAACCGGTATTGTATATAACACAACATCTCCTGCAACAGGAAGTCAGGCAACAACAGTTCTTATTCCTTCGACTCAACCTACTTTTACTGCATCCACTAATGTTGGAACGGTTAGCCTAACAGCAAATTGGACTGTTGGTAACGGAGCAGGTCGTGTTGTTTATGTTAGTGATGCAAATTCATTTGTTGACCCTTCAACCGGAGTAAGCCCTACCGCAAACACTGTTTATTCAGGAACAGGACAGCAATGTATTTACATAGGCACGGGAACAAACAATGTTGTTGTTACAGGTCTTAGTGCCGGAACGACATATTATTTTCAGGCATATGAATATAACGGAAGTGCGTCAACAATCACTTATATGTTGACTTCGCCCCGCAACACAAGCACTGCAACAGTTATTGTGCCGGTCACACAATCATCAGCGGTTAATTTCACAACTGTTAGTGCAACAGGAATGACAATTAACTGGACAAACGGCAACGGTGCAAATAGAATCGTAAGAGTCAATACAGCAAATACATTTGTGCCACCTGCTGACGGGACAACTTATTCAGGAACTGCTGCTTATACTTCAGGCGAACGCACAGTGTATAATGGAACCGGTTCATCTGTAGCAATAACAGGGTTATCTCCTATAACTACATACTATGTTGAAATATTTGAATACAGTGGTTCAGGAACAGGAATAGTCTACGACACCGTAAGTCCTGCCGGAGCTAATCAAGTCACTCCTGATGCTTCAGCTACAACAGATTATTTCCGCTCAGCAGTTACAGGAACCTGGGCAACTGTAGGAACTTGGGAAAGTTCACATGATAGCACAACCTGGACTAGTGCAACTTCAGCACCGACAAGTGCTGCTAAATCAATAAGTGTTAATACCGGACACACTGTAACAGTTGGTGCAACTGCTACAGCATCAAATTTAATTGTGCAGAGCGGCGGAATTCTAACACTAACTTCAGGACTGACAGTAAGCCATAATGCA
>CAIWTC010000165.1 GCA_903915485.1 uncultured Ignavibacteriales bacterium
ACGAATTATGAATTAAGCGCAGACAGAGCAAATTCTGCACGGCGGGCATTATGCACGGGCGGTACCAAGGATCAGCAAATAAAGGAAATCCGCGGCTATGCAGATAAAAAATTGAAAAACACAAAAGATCCGTATGATTTAGTAAATAGACGGATTAGTATTATAGTAAAATATCCGGGTGCAAAATGAGTGATTTTATTTTGATTATGGAAGATGATCCTTTTACACAACAGTTCTATTCGTATCTATTCAGGAGAACAGCCTTTGAAATAAAAGTGACTGATAACGGAGATGAATTTTTTCAGGCTTTGAGTGAGAGAGAAGTGGCGTTGGTGATTCTTGATATCAACTTAAAAAATACTTATCTTAATGATGAGAAAGTGGATGGAGTTTTAATTTCGCAGATGGTTAAGAATAATGAGGAACATGCTAATATTCCTGTTCTGCTAGTAACTGCTTATCAAAACAAAGTGAATGGCCGGGATTTACTTTTGGAAAGCAAAGCAGATGATTACATTCTTAAGCCGATAACCGACTTTAATGAATTACTTAATAAAATCACAAAATTGGTGACAGTTTAATGGACCGCGATAAAATACTTGTCGTCGAAGATGACGGCGATACTAGATATATATTAGAACGCTCTCTAACCAAAAATAATTTCGAGGTTATGACTGCGCTTAATGGAAATGATGCATTAAAAAAAATAGACGGGTTCGAACCTAAAGTAATTATTGCAGACTGGACAATGCCTCAAATGGATGGTATTCAGTTATGTAACGAAGTGAAAAAAGATGAAAAGAATAAGTTGATATATTTTATTCTGCTCACGGCACGGTCATCGCTGAAAGACAGAGTTATGGGTCTTGATGTAGGTGCGGATGACTTTTTGGTCAAACCGATAGAGAACCAGGAATTATTTGCAAGAATTCGTTCAGGAGTAAGAATATATAACCTCCAAAGAGAATTACGCGATATTGAATATAACAAAGCAATTATAGATTTAGCTTGCGGCATCGGACATCAGATAAATAATCCGCTCACAAGCTTAATAGCAACGATACAAAATCTTGAGATGGAGCTTAATTCAAAAGGGCAAAATGATTATGCCGAAGACTTTCAAATATTAGAAGAGGCGATTAAGAGAATAAAGCATTCCGTTGAAGCACTGCAGAAAATTCAGAGCCCGGAAATCGTTGACTATATCGACGATAAGAGAATGCTTAAGTTTTAAATGCAAAATTACTTGAAGGCGAATACTTATGCTAGAGCGAATAGTTAATGTCGATTCAAATTTTGACTTTAAGAGACAACAGAAAAAATCACCGCATTTTGATAAAGCCTTTTTATCAGCAACAGAAATAAAAGGTGCTTCAGCAGATTCGGCAAATTTTTCTGCCGCGGCAGTATTCCTTCAAAGGATTCATTGGCGACTCTTGAAGTTTAAGCTTTTTAATTCTGAAAAGGTTGCATTAAGTTTTGTTGTAGATAATATTGAGTTTGAAACTGAGCTTGAGTTTTCTGCGCAAAGCACCGGAAGACAAAAGTTTTGCGTGTACGATTATTTTTTTGAAGAAGGGAAGAGACTGCGCTGCGGTACAAATTATTCGTTAGTGCGTAAAAGCACTCATGAAGTTGCAGAGTATAGTTCTCTTAGTTTAGACAATACCAAAATATATTTCGACCGGGCAGTAAACGATAGTGTTCATCAGGATACTCCGTTTTCAACTATTCCGGAAATTAGTTGGTATGAAGGAATTTTGTCAGGACTTGAAATTGAGTTCGATAATATTTATACAGGGGCATTAATTTTTGTTGAGAAAGTATTAAATGAGATTACTCATCAGGTTCCTTCTGCAAGAAAACTTCCTGCAGAAATAGAACTGGAACGATTTACCATGATAGATTTGTGAAAGAACCAACACCGAGCATGAAATTGAAAGCGGCCAGAACTTTTCAATCGATTGATGAATTTAAGTCATTGCAGGAATTACCCGGAAGCAGACCGTTAGCGGTTGTTGACAATACCGGGACTATTTCTTATTTGACAAATTCATTCTCTGACCGGTTCGGTTTATCAGAAGGGAAGATGATATCTGAACTTTATTCTGAGCCTCAGTTAAGCAGTTTTGTTTCCGGGTTGTTAAAGAGCAAGTACAGAGCCATCCAAATAGATATCATGGCGGGTAGTGATATTCAGTCAGATTTAGGAAGTTACCTTGTCGACCTTGAGAGAATTTTTATCGGGGAAAATGAAGTACTGCTGTTACTGTTCACTTCGTCTGATGAGCGGAAGATATTTGAAAACAGAATTAATACACTCCACAATGCTTTAGACTCAGGAAATATTCCTGTTATCATTACAGATAAAAAAGGATTCATAACATATTCTACGCGTTCTTTCGAGCAGATTGTCGGGCGCGATTTAGATGAACTTTACCACACATTCCTTCCGCAAGTTTTGGAAGAACTTGTACCTGAAGAAGATTTTTATCTTTTGAGTGAGGCGCTTGATAAACGCCTTCCCTGGAAAAGCACAATTTCGGGTACTGATGCAAATGATAATCTTTGGTATCAGGAACTCCAACTCACTCCGGTGATGCAGGAAATGAAAGAGCTTAATCATTTCATTATAACTGCACATGATATAACTCAGCACATTCATAAGAACTCACTTGTCCGGCAGTCCGAAGAGAGACAACGGTCAATCATCAATAACATTTCCGATATGCTGCTTATTATAAAAAGCTGGGGCAAGGAACTGCTGATTGATAATGCAAATGATAATTTCCTTGAGTTTATCGGCATCACAAAACAGGCCGTGATAGGAACTCAGGTTGAATCGATTCTGCAACCTGACCTTTATCAATTAGTAATGGAAGCAATGCCTCAGTTAGAACAACCCGGAGTAAATCAACTTAAACTTCCGTACCGGGATACGATTAGGGAAAAGCAATTCATTGTAAAGTTTACATACACTGATGATATTCCCGAGGGAATAAGATATTACATTGTTGGGTTGGCGGATGTTACTGAGCAAACAGAGTATCAAGAGAGACTAAAACGAGCCTATGAAAAAGAGACTCAGTTAAATAAGTTGAAGTCAGCGTTCCTGGCAAATATGTCTCATGAAATCCGTACACCTTCTATGGCGATTATTGGTTACGCGAATTTGCTCTGCGATGATATAACGAGCGGATGTTATGATTCGGTTACTGAAATGACAACTTACATGAAGGATGGAATCAAAAGACTGCTTAAACTTATCGACAATATTGTTGAAGTGTCTATGATAGAATCGGAAGACTATAACTTTCAGTTTGGTATGTATGACTTTAATTTTCTGGTTGAAAACTCGTTTCAGGAATTGCTTACTCTTGCTATGGACAAATCAATTTCAATAAAAGTGGATTTTGATGATGAGATGGGTGAAATTGAAACGGATGAAACTAAAGTAAAGAAGATTATTGAAGCGGTTGTTGATAATGCGATAAAATACAATGTTCAGAACGGTAAAGTGATAATTAAAACGCTCCGTTCAGCAGAAACAGTTACAGTTTATGTCTCAGACACAGGCCGCGGAATTGATGAGAAGAAAATCGACAGGATACTTGAACCATTTGTGCAGGAAACTGATGAAGGTCACAAGCGCAGGTACGAAGGCGCTGGGTTGGGTTTGACTATCGCCTACCGTTTAACCAAGGCGCTTAAGGGAGAATTGAAGGTAAAAAGCAAGCCGGGTGAAGGGGTGACTGTTATAATTAAATTTCCGGTTAGGCAGGTTGTTTAACTTCGGGCAGCAGCCATTTATTTTACTGTCGAGACCAAATTACGGGGAGTATTTTAACCATGATTATCAATTTTAATTTTTTTAACCCACCCAAATAAAATTTTATTATTAAACATAATTCTTATATATTTAGTTAAAGTATTAATAAATTCTTAACTATTAAGGCACATAAATGTTAGATGACTTAGATATTAAAATTCTGAATATTCTTCAAGGCAAAGGAAGAATGAAGAGAAATCAACTCGCAGAGCATGTAGGACTTTCGATACCTTCAGTCAGCGAGAGGCTAAATAAGCTTGAAGAGCGCGGAGTAATCGAAGGCTATTTTGCTAAAATCAACAAAAAGATTTTCGGTTATGATATAATGGCATTCATAACGGTAATTTCAGAATCATCAAAGCATTACAAGGGAATGATTGACCACGCGAAGAAAAATGCAAGCATTTTGGAGTGTCATTCAATCCTCGGCGACGGTTCGCACTTGCTTAAAGCGGTCGTAAAGAATACCGAATCACTTGAAAAGCTGCTCTCAGAAATCCAATCATGGCCCGGAGTTCTCTCCACCCAGACAAATTTTGTGCTTTCCTCACATAAAGAGACTTCTGTTATTGAGTTGTGAAGTGACCTGTTAAGGTCAAAATAAAAATATTAAGACAAGGCTGACTTTTGGGTTGGCCTTTTTTTGTTATGGGGGGAAGCTTATGCGATTAACAAAAAAATATTGTTTGTGGTGATAAAAGTAAATAGTCTCTTATAAATTTCGATAATTATTTTTCAAAAGGCTTGACTCTTAGAAAGTAAGTTTCTATATTGATTATAGATTGGTTGTTTTATAGTAAAAATTTATCAACAAAAGGTTGTTATGGCGATTATTGATGTTGTTAGTTGGGATCCTGGAAGTGAATCAATTTATGCATGGAAGTATCCACATAAAAATTTAAGTACATATACCCAACTAATTGTTTCTGAATCTCAAGAAGCTGTTCTCTTCTCTAAGGGTCAAATTATAGGCAAATTTGGACCCGGCAAACATACTTTAAATACAGAAAACTTACCCATACTAAGAAATTTTTTTGGAATTCCCTTTGGTGGAAAAAATCCATTTACTGCAGAAGTTTGGTTTGTAAATAAACTACTCCCACTAAATATAGACTGGTCTACAGATGGGATGATGCTTCATGACCCCGACTATCAAACTATGGTGCCGCTAACCTCTTCGGGTCGATACGGATTAAAGGTTATAGATGCAGAGCGATTTCTTATTAAACTTGTTGGAACTGCGGATAGTTTTACTTCAAAGCAGCTTACAGATCATTTTTGGGGTGCATTAGTTTCAAAAACAAAAACCATGCTTCTTCAATTTATGCAATCACAGAAAATAGGTATAAAAAGTGTTTCTGCATATCTTGATATGTTATCTGAAAATCTAAAATTAACAATGAGAACTTTTTGGGAGGATTTTGGGTTTGAGTTAGTTGGATTTTACCTTACCACAGTAGAGGTTGACACAAATACTGATGCCGGACGACGGATAATGGATGCCATGTCAAGACAAAGTGCCCAAGCCATAGGTGGCTATACTTGGCAACAATCTCAAGTATTTGAGACTGCGGACAAAGCAATTGGATCGATGGATGGCGGCGGTTCAGGTAGTCAAGGTGGTCTTTTAGGGGCAGTAATAGCTAGTTCTATGATGGGTAATTTGGCTGGTTCTGGACTTATGCAGTCACAACCAACACAAGGGAACAATGCTGTAACTGTCGGGGCTGCTTCGATGGCAAGCAATATTCAAGTAAAGGAAGTTTTTTGTTCTAATTGTGCGAAAAAGTATTCTAATAGTATGAAGTTTTGTCCTTTCTGTGGTGATCCATACTTGCCTTGTCCAAAATGTGGTTCAGATAATGATAAAAATGCAAAGCGTTGTGTTAGTTGTGGAAATCAGATGAGCCAGGGTGCTGAAGCACAGTGTGATGGATGTCATGCGGGCATTCCTTCAGGTGCTGCATTTTGTCCTAGCTGTGGAAAACCCGCTTCTGCTCCCGACAATAAGTGTAAGCGATGCGGATGTATGTTGAATAAAAGTCCTTTTTGTCCTCAATGTGGTCTAAAAAATGAATAAATGACATGAATGAATCAAAAAATAAATTGATTCCTCTCTTGCTAATTTTTCTAGGGGAAATTTTAATTGTATCAGCCTTTTACCTCCTTATTCCAGAAGTATTTTGGACTAAGGGGTTTTATCTCAATATGATTGCCACCTCCATAGTCTATTTGTTTAATATTTTAACTATCTTCAACTTATTCCCAAGCACTGATAATTTTAATAAAAAAATAGCGGGGCTTGGAATATTGATGTTTTTTGATATTATATATACTCTTTTAGCAGTTTCAATTATAGTTGTGGGGATGTTTTCACTTATTCCCTTTAACCTTCAATTAATTTTACATTCAGGCTTGCTTTTTGGGTTAGCAATAATTCTATTTATTTCAAATGGTTCGTCGGACTATGCACAAACAGTTTATCAGAGTGAAAAAACAATTAGAAATGGAATCTTAAATCTAAGAACAGCCATATCTGAAGTTGAATTCAGTTATAATACTGCAAAGTTAGATTGGCAGTCAGAAGGGAAAACAATATATGAGATTAAAGAGATAGCTCGATATTTATCACCTATACAGAATGAAGCGGCGGAACTATTAGAATTAAAAATAATAGCTGAGTTTAAGAATCTTATCGAAGAATTTTCCCATAATATTCCCGACAGAC
>CAIWTC010000166.1 GCA_903915485.1 uncultured Ignavibacteriales bacterium
GCATCGGAACCTGCGGCAATCGTGCCTTTCTTAGGATACATTCCGAACATCTTTGCGGGAGCGGTACAGCAAATGTCAACCCATCTGTTCAATGAGATACGCTTTCCGTTAACTCCGCCGTCATACATTAACTGTACACGGTTTTCAATTCCCGGTCCGCCGTTTGGAATCTTTGTGAATACTTCTTTACCCATATCTTTTTGACCTTTGAAGTGGAACGGGCAATGGTCTGTAGACACAATCTGCAAGTCATTCTTTTTCAATCCTGCCCAGAGTTTATCCTGATGCCATTTTTCACGGAGCGGGGGAGAGAAGACAAGTTTAGCATCTTCGAATCCCGGTTTACCCATGTCTTCCAAGGACAGGAATAAATATTGAGGACAGGTTTCCGCATAAACAGGAAGTCCTTTGTCTCTTGCCTGTGAAACTTTTTCCAGAGCATCGTTGCAAGTTAAGTGAACGATGTACATCGGAGTTCCTGCCATTTCAGCGAGTGCAATTGCGCGGTTTGTAGCTTCACCCTCTGCTGATGCGGGACGGGATAGTGCATGATAGATAGGAGCAGTTCTGCCTCTTTCGACATTTCTCTTTACGATTAAGTCGATAACACTTCCATTTTCTGCGTGCATACAAACAAGCGAACCTGTTTTTGCTGTGTGCTTCAATGCTTTGAAGATTGTTGCGTCATCAACCATCAATACATTAGGGTACGCCATGAAAAGTTTGAAACTCGTGACACCTTCTCGAACCATATCGCTCATGTCTTCGATGTTGGCATCAGGGAGGTCGGTGATAATCATATGGAAACCATAATCGATTACTGCTTTCCCTTGAGCTTTTTTGTGCCAGATGTCGAGAGTGTCTCGCATTCTTTGGCCACGGGACTGTGTTGCAAAATCCACAACCATTGTTGTTCCGCCGAAAGCAGCAGCGCGGGTTCCGGTTTCGAAATCATCGCTTGACATAGTTCCACCGAAGGGCATGTCGAGGTGAGTGTGTGCATCTATTGCACCGGGAATCACATATTTGCCGGCGGCATCAATTACCGTATCGGCATTTACATTAAGTTCGGTGCCAATTAAAGTTATCTGTTCGTTTTCAACGAATATATCTGCTACATAATTCTGTTCAGCAGTTATAATTCTTCCGTTCTTTATAAGCAGTGACATATTTGCTCCGTTATTTGTAAAATTAGTTTAATATTTTATTATAGTTGATGCAATTAGTACATCAAGCCTAAAACCGTTGAAACGGTTATTTCGTCTTTTGAATATCCACAATTTCACCCCGATAAATCGGGGTGTTAATATGAATGATAGTTCCTAAATTAACCAAAAAATATTGACCTGCAATCTAATTCGGTTATTATTCTTAATGAATCTCTATTCCGTGTTCGTGCTGGAATTTGCGGAGGTTTTCCCATGATAATTCTTCGCCGCGGTTTTTCATGTCCGCCATTAGTTCATTCCAGGTTTTGGAAACTTTCTGTGAATCTTTCCGCTGCATTGTTATACATCCTTCAACGGGACATACGATTGAACATAAATCACAGCCGACGCAATTTTCTTCGATGATTTCGGTTTTCGTTTTTCCGTTTTCTTTGTTGAGTGAAATTGCCTGATGTTCAGTATCCTCACATGCAATGTAGCAAAGGTTACAGTTGATGCATTTTTCTTGATTGATATTTGCAACTGTCTTGAATAGTAAATTGAAATTTCCAAAGTCGTCGATACGGTTCAAAGATTTTCCGACAATCTCGTCAATTGTTTTGAATCCTTTGTCGTCCATCCAATTTGAAAGTCCGTCAATCATATCCTCAACGATTCTGAATCCGTGATGCATGACTGCTGTACAAACCTGAACGCTAGTTGAGCCTAAGAGGATGAACTCAAGTGCATCTCTCCAAGTAGAAATTCCGCCTATACCCGAGATAGGTAGGTTGACTAGTTCATCAGTCGCTACTTGTGAAAGTAAATTAAGTGCAATCGGTTTTACGAGTGGACCTGCAAGTCCGCCGTGTCCGCCTTTGCCTGCAACACTAGGGAATATCTCTAGCGTATCTAAATCAACACCCATGATGCTGTTGATAGTGTTAATAAGTGTGATGCCGTCAGCACCGCCGTTTTTAGCAGCTCTGGCAGGGAGTCGGATGTTGCTGATGTTTGGAGTAAGTTTTACGAGTACAGGAATTGTAGAAACTTCTTTAACCCAACTGGTAATCATTTCGCAGTACTCAGGAACTTGTCCAACAGCACTGCCCATTCCGCGTTCACTCATTCCGTGAGGGCATCCGTAATTTAATTCGATTCCGTCAGCGCCGGTGTCAATTGTTCTCTTTACGATATCGTGCCATACTTCGCGTTTGGATTCAACCATAAGTGATACA
>CAIWTC010000167.1 GCA_903915485.1 uncultured Ignavibacteriales bacterium
ATATTTTCCGGTTCAGGTTCATTAGGCCTGGAAGCGTTGAGCCGCGGTGCCGCCTCTGTGATATTCATTGAAAAGAATTTTGTGCCTGCAAAAACATTGTCTGGCAATATCAGCAAGTTAGGTGTTGATGCTTACTGTACAGTACGAAAGCAAAGTGGCTTGGCATTCGTTAAAAGCTTCAGTGAGTATAAGTTTGACTTAATACTTGCAGACCCGCCATTTTTCTCTTACGATATTCATGAGATAGTAAGCGCAGTTAAGACCAGGAAATTGTTGAAACCGGATGCGCCGATGATTATTGAACGCTCTATTCAAACAAAAGACAGGGATGTTAAAGCGTTTGGATTTGAACCGTATAGACAGATTGGAGACACTTGTCTTTATCAGTTGACCGGAGTATCAGAAATTGCTGAATCTTCATCGGAAGAAATTCATTCTGACGAAACCGAAACCACATAAACTGCGGATGTGTAAGATAAAAGTTTTTTCCTTTTTGTTGTTGATATTCGCAATTAAGAGTTTCGGCGCAGATTCACTTATTGTGAGAGACTCAAGCATTGCTAGGACATATTATCCCGGCGGTTCGATAATGACTGAAGGAGCGGTAGTGAACGGTAAACTCGAAGGCACTTACAAAGAATTTTATCCGAACGGGAAAATTTGGAAAGACTGGATGTTCCTTAACGGAAAAGAAGAAGGTGTTTCGAACTGGTATACTGAAAATGGCAAGTTAAGTATTCTCTGGAGTTATGCTAACGGCAAGCGCGAAGGCGAGTCTAGATGGTACTACGAAACAGGAGAACTTTGGTCCGTTCAGAATTATGCGAACGGGAAACTAGAAGGTATCACTAAAACATATTATAAGACCGGTGAACTTGAAGGTGATTGGAAATATCATAATGGATTTCTTAATGGAAACTCGGTTACATATTTTCAAAGCGGTAAGAAGGAAGTCGAAAAGTATTTTATCAATGATAAACTTCAGGGCAAGTCATATGTGTATAGTGAGAACGGCAGAGTGGCAGTTGATGCAACATACATTGATGACAAACTTGATGGCGTGTTATACATTTATGATTTGGCAGGCGATATAAGGGTCAAGGACACTTACGACAAGGGCGAGATACTGGAGCGCATACGATATGATTTCCAGGGGAAGAAGCAGTCGCAGGAGTCATATATTCATAAGCGCTATAATGACGGAGTACTTGCAGAAGAGTACCACATTAAGGATGGCAAAAAAGAAGGTTATTCGAAGACATATTTCCCAAGCGGTGCCTTGAAAAGGGAAGTGTTTTATATTCATGACACCCTTCAAGGCTTGGAGACGGAATATTATGAAGGAGGGTTGCTGAATTCGAAAGTAGATTTAAGCAATGGCATTCCGAGAGGAATACAAAAAACATATTATGACAGCGGAGAAATATATTCAGAAAAATATTTTGAAAACGGAAAGCCTAACGGAATATATTTTTCTTACCACAAGAGTGGTATTCTTGACACGGTAGTTGCTTTGGTTAATGGTGCCTTTGACGGCGAACTAAAAAAATACCGCGAAGATAATTTGTTGCTACTTACCACAACTTTCAAAGAGGGTAAACGGCTTGAGACAAAATATTATCACAAGATAGGAAGCGTTAGCAGAGTTGAAAAATACTTTGATGGTAAGATTGAAGGTTTCGTTAGGGAATATTCGTCGGATAGCAAAATTACTGCCGAGGAGTATTACCGCAGCGGAATATTATTGACGAGAAAAACATTCAATGAGAATGGAACGATAAAAGATTTTTACGAAGTTGGAGACAAGAAATGAAGATTGTGTTAATCATAGCAGTACTGTGCATAATGGTATTTGCACAGGATACCACTATCAAGCGCAGTAACAGAGGCGTTGCAGAAGTTATTACAATTAAAAAGGGAGATAGCAGCGAAGTCAGGACTTACTATCCAAGTGGAGTTATTAAAAGAATTTCTCATTATAAAAACTCCAAACTTGACGGGGTAGATTATAATTTCAGCGACAAGGGAGTGCTGGAACAGTGCGATAGTTATTTGGCAAATGTTCTCGAGGGTCAATGCGATTCATATTATGCTGACGGAAAACTTAAAGAGACCGGAAAATATTCTGTAGGATTGCCAGAGGGAACATATACTTCATATTATCCGAGCGGAAGAATATTTTCTACTGCCGTATTTAAGGCGGGGAAAAAAGAAGGGATGTCTTATGAGTATTATCAGAGCGGTGCCGTAAGCGAAGAAGCAAATTTTGAAGCGAATAACAAAGAAGGCGCCGGGACTGCATATTATGAGGACGGTAAAGTAAAGAAAAAATGCGGTTATCATATCGGCAACTTCCATGGTGAATCGATAGAATATTACAGTGACGGAAAAGTCAAAGAAATAAAATATTTCATTTATGGCAAAGCAGATAGTGTCTCAACTGCATATTATCCGAGTGGAATTCTGAAAACCGAAATCAGATACTCCGGTGCACAGAAAAATGGAACTGCAAAAACTTATTATGAAAATGGTAATTTGTGGAGTGTTCAGAATTACTTAAAAGATAAAGTTGATGGTGTTATGGAAATTTACCGAGAAGATAAAAGTCTTTGGTACACGGATACCTACAAGTTCGGACAGTTAATCGAGAGTATTGAGTATTCCCCCGATGGCAAAGTAATTAACACAAAGAAGTTTTAATTAGTCAGAAAGTATTTATATGAAGAAGAGCGAAAATAATTCCTATAGAGTTGCACTATTGCAATTGGCGTTCTCTGTTAAGCCTGAAGATAATTTTAAGAATGCGCAGGCTTGGATTACAAAGGCCGCTAAACAGGGTGCGCAGGTTATCTGTTTGCCGGAACTTTTCCGCTCACAGTATTTTTGTCAGTCAGAAGACTTTGATTCATTTGATTTGGCTGAACCTGCTGACAGTGGAACTACAAAGAGGATGCAGGCGCTTGCAAAGAAACTTGGTGTGGTGATAGTTATTCCGTATTTTGAAAAGAGGGCGGTAGGTCTTTACCATAACAGTGCTGTTATTGTTGATGCAGACGGCAAGATTGCAGGACATTACCGCAAGATGCACATCCCTGACGACCCTTCATATTATGAGAAATATTATTTTACTCCCGGTGACTTAGGATTTCAATC
>CAIWTC010000168.1 GCA_903915485.1 uncultured Ignavibacteriales bacterium
ATTAACGAATACTCCCCCGAAGAACTTTTCGTCCGTATGCACCTCATGGAAAACACTCCTGATGTTGTCATTAATGTATTGGACTCCTCAAACCTTGAAAGGAACCTTTACCTCACCACTCAACTGATTGACATGAACATCAAAGTAGTGATTGCATTGAATATGTACGATGAACTCGTTCAAAAAGGTGATGAATTTAATTATGCGGCACTCGGCGAAATGATTGGCATACCTATGATACCTACCACCGCATCTAAGGGATTAGGCATTGCTGAGTTAGTAACTAAAATTGTTGATGTGTATGAAGGCAAAGACCCTGTGGTGCGGCATATACATATTAACTATGGAACCGAAATAGAACAATCAATTGCAGCACTCCAAAAAATAATCCGCAGTAATAAGATTTCTCAAAAGAAATATTCAACCCGGTATCTATCCATAAAACTTCTTGAAGGTGATAAAGCAACCGCATCGCTTTTAGAACCTTCCCCACAATTCAATATTTTAAAAGAACATCAGGAGATAGAGAGAAAGCGAATTTCCTTATTATACAATGAGAGAGCAGAAACAGTTTTATCTGATGCACGGTACGGGTTCATCTCAGGGGCCTTAGGAGAAACTTATGCAAAGGGGTTAAAAGATGAGCACTCGAAAAAATGGGAACCGGATATTTTGATGACTCACCGTTGGTTTGGTTTCCCCATTTTCATTTTTATGATGTGGCTGATGTTTCAAACAACATTCTCACTTGGTCACTACCCAATGAAATGGATTGAATCAGGGATAGGTTTAGTCCATAACTTAGTATACTCCTCATTGCCCGCAGGAGCCATCCGTGATATGCTCACCGATGGACTGATAGCAGGTGTCGGCGGAGTGATAATATTCCTCCCAAACATATTAATCCTGTTCTTCTTCATATCGCTTATGGAAGACAGCGGTTACATGGCACGCGCTGCGTTCATCATGGATAAATTAATGCACAAAATCGGGTTGCACGGTAAATCATTCATTCCGCTTATAATGGGATTCGGATGCAATGTGCCGGCTATCATGGCAACACGCACGCTTGAAAACCGTAAAGACCGAATCATGACAATGCTGATAACACCTTTCATGTCATGCAGTGCACGCTTTCCCGTTTATGTTCTGCTTATATCAGCATTCTTCCCGCAAAATCAGGGATTAGTTTTATTTTCAATATATATTGTTGGAATAGTTATAGCAGTACTTTCTGCCCTTGCGTTGAAGAAAACAGTTTTCAAAAAAGAATCGGTCCCCTTTGTAATGGAACTACCGCCATACCGCATTCCCACACTTCGAAATACAACAATTCATATGTGGAATAAAACTGTGCAATACCTGCGGAAGATGGGAAGTATTATTTTAGGTGCATCAATTCTTATCTGGGCCCTTGGATATTACCCCAGAGAATTTAGTTCATCCAAATATGATGCTGAGATTCAAAGAATTTCAACTGACTTATCTATAAAGGATAAAGATGCTGAAATTGAAAAAGTTCAACTCATAAAAGAATCTGACCGGCAAGAACATTCTTATATCGGTAAGATGGGACACTTCATTGAACCGGCAATTAGCCCGCTGGGATTCGATTGGAAAATAGGTGTAAGCATCATTACAGGGCTTGCAGCTAAAGAAATTGTAGTCAGCACCATGAGCGTTCTCTATCAGGCAGGGCTGTCTTCCAACCATTCGTCAGCTAACTTACAAGAGAACTTAAAAACACAAGTCTTTACCTCAGGCAGTAGAAAAGGTCAACTTGTTTTTTCGCCTTTAACCGCTTATGCTCTTATGATATTTATTTTACTCTATTTCCCATGCGTAGCAGTTATAGCAGCAATTAGAAAAGAAGGCACTGCAAAATGGGCACTCTTCGCAATGTTCTATACAACAGCAATCGCCTATACTGCAGCGCTTATAATTTATCAAATCGGAAGAGTATTTTTTACTTAGGATAGTAATATGAATCAGGATTATATCATCATCACCATTTGCTTTGCAATAGTCGCATATACAGTTCGTTCAGTTTACAAAACTATCAAGAACAGAAATTCATCATGTGGAGAATGCGGATGCTCAAATGCAGGCGGAGACGGCAAAAACAAAAAAGTAAGAAAAGTAACTCTGATTGAAAATACAAAGATAAACGAGTAACCAATTTATTTGTGAAATACTAAGATTGACTTTTACTGCACAATACTATTTTATTCCCCCTACATCCCCTCCCAATATTTATATAAGTTAATATCCTTCAAGCCTGCTTTTACACTGACGATTTAAGTATATACAAAAAAAAGCATGCTACCAGACGATAGCATGCTTTAATTTGATAAGAATTGTTTATCTAGTTTGCAACCGGTGCAGAATCTACAACTGCTTCAATCACTGCCTGAATTTCAGGTGCTACATTTGAAAAGAAATCATATCCGGTCATTGCTTCCACAGCATCAACACTTACTCTGTAAGATGTCCAACTATTGAATGGACCCAAATCATTATTCATGATTACCGCAATACATCTAGTGCTTGTTGTAACACGCGAAACATCATTAG
>CAIWTC010000169.1 GCA_903915485.1 uncultured Ignavibacteriales bacterium
CTTTGGAGCAAGTTCCGGTCAATACGGAAATTGAATCGTCGAGGGAAACACCTTTTGATTTAAGTTGAGTAAGTTTTTCAAGAACGACAACTGCGAGCGGGAGTTTAATTAAACTGGCGAGATGATAAAATTGCTTATCAACATTGAACCCGTAGTTTGTGAGTTTGGGTTTGTTCTTTCCGTTTCGTTCGATTTGAGTATAGATAATCTGAAAGTGAAATTTCTTGTAGTCCTTTAGAGCCTTGGAGAGAAGTTCGTCTTTGCCGGAAAGGATTTGAATTATCTTCGAATCATTTTTTATCTCAAGCGATTGTGCTTGAATTCCTTTTCCTAAGAATAGTAATATTAAGACAACCGCAAGATGCTTTGCGTAAATCGAATTTACTTTAGAGTTTGCGGCAATTGATGAGTGCATACTTGCCGCCTCAATGAGTTCTCTTTTTAGAAGATTTCTTTTTAGTAACCGCTGCCTTCACGGGGGCTTTAGTATTGGTCTTTTTCTTCACGACGGCTTTTGAAGTCTTTGCATGCTTTGCCGTGTTTGATACTGAAGTAGCCTTCTTTGCTTTCAATCTGGAGGACCTTGATGCTTTGCGGGCAAGACGGCTTCTAAATCTTTTTTTACTATTGACTAATGCCTGATATCTTTTTGAGAGCGAACCACCTCTAAATGCTGTTCTTGCATTTGGGTACATATAATCATAAACGAATAACGAACCACTGCGGGTAATTGCATCCTGCGGATCAAAGGGAATAGCATCATACCGTGTTTCAAAGTGCAGATGAGGACCGGTCGAGTAACCGGTTGAGCCACCCAGGCCTATTACTTGCCCGGCTTCAATACTCTCGCCGGCGGTGACTAATATCCTTGACAGGTGGCCATAGTAAGTTGTGAGCCCGTTAGGATGATCGATAACAATTAAATTACCGTAGCCGCCTCTATCGCGTTTAGCAAAATGAACTATACCCTTCCACGCAGAGCAAACCGTATCGCCCATGTGAAGTATGATATCCAAACCTTTGTGCCAGGGAGCGAATCCTCTTGAAAGTTTTCCGTCACGGGGTATCAGTATGGAATCGTTATTGTTTACAAAAGCTGAATCCAAATAAAATGGCGTAGTTTTCCCGGAACTTCTTCTAAAGTCAAGGTCATGAGGATACTCAAGTTCCTCAACTTCAGTTGAGTCGCCCAGGAATTCTTCAAGTGAATCTGCAAAGGCAGGTTCTTGGTCGGAAAAGATTTGAGCTCTTAGCGTGTCATCTGCACGGGCAATAAAGCTCACTGAAATGAACGCTAAAAAACATATAGAGAAAAAGTTAAAACGCATTAAATACCAAAAATCCTATTGCATGACCTGAATATTAGTCTGCCTGAATACTACATTGTATCCAATTGAAAAAGGCAGTCCCAAAATATTTTTTGATTCATAAGCTTTCTTCATATCAGGTTGACCTCTGTGTGAGAAAGCCGAGATGGTTTGAGTATAGGCACCGAAGAGTGTTACTTTTTTCTTATTCTTCAGCATATCGCAGTATTTGATTCCTGAATCATCCTGAAGGTGGAAGATTGAATTCTTAATAAGAAAATCGCGAACATCAAAGAACGGGTCGATGTGCATTAAGTAAGAAGCCGATTTAACAAGTGAACAAAATGTCCCTTGTTTGGAAACCCATTCGTTGAAGTATGGGCGTTTCTTTAACCCGGAATTTGAGAGGTCCTGTGAAAAGTAATAAAGGTTGTGCGAAACTTTGTCAATTTGGAAATCAATGTGGACGCAATCAGCTTTTGATTTATCATTCACATCCATTTCTTTAAGGGTTCCGTTATCCCATTTTAAGAGTGTGATTTTGCCTAAGTCAGCATTGTATTGCTTAAGGAAAAAGAGCATTACATTAAGCGCGCCTGATTCATCGTTAAATTGTTTCTTCATATCTTTTGTTCTGAAGAATCCGAAACGGATTGAATAGAACAAAACTTGTTTCATATCATTAAGAAACTGAGTTGATGATTTGAGATTAAAGTTTCCAAGGTCTTTTAAGCTGCCGACAGGTTCAAGGCCAACGAGGATATAATTTTTTACATTAGGGTAGAACGCAAAAGCATAAGAAAAATCAGGACCGCCGAAAGGGTAGTAAAGCGATTTAGCTTCTTTTACGGAACCGTCGTAATTTTTATTCATCCATGTGCGGATGGGGGTGTGTTTTTTTTCTTTAAGACTTTCCCATTCCTTTTGCATGTCGTCGGAAGCTTTTTTGTATGCTTTGTCTGCTGTGAAAGGTTTGTACTTCCCGGCGATGATATCTGCCAATCTGTTTTGACTTGTGTCCGGCGCAAATGAGTTTACCTGTTGAACTGCAACGGGTGCTGCTTGTTCAACTTTTTGAGGTGGCGTGTTTTGTTTGCTTTCTTTACATCCCGCAAATGATAATGAAATCATCAAGGCGGTACAAAACAACTTACTTATTCTCATTTTTATTTCCTCTGTTAAAATTTAATGTAAAATATATTATTAGCCCGATTAGCGTGATTATCAAACCGGTTAGTGATTCAAAAAATTTGTCTTTAATCACAAAGACCATAAACCAAATATTAAAAACAATAAAAATCACCGGAGTAATGGGATATCCCCACACTTTAACCGGTCTTGGAATATCCGGGTGTTTTTTCCTTAGTATAAACACGCTTAC
>CAIWTC010000170.1 GCA_903915485.1 uncultured Ignavibacteriales bacterium
ATCTTGAGTGGAGCGAAGGAAGAATTGGAACAATTTCCGAAACAGGTTTCCCAAATATTACCGTTGCAACTCCTCCTGAGTTTCCAAAAGGCGTCCCGAATATTTGGTCACCCGAACATTTGTTCGTGGCAGCGGCAAACATTTGTCTTATGACAACATTCCTGGCAATTTCAGAAAACTCTAAGCTTGAGTTCGAATCCTATTCAAGCGATGCGCAGGGAAAACTTGAAAAGGTTGAAGGAAAGTTTATGATTTCAGAAATTACTCTCAATCCGAAAATAAAGTTAAAGAATGTTGAAGATGCGGAAAGAGCAAAAAGAATTATTGAGAAATCTGAAGCAAATTGTTTAATTTCGAATTCAATGAAAAGTAAAATTATATTAAATCCAGAAATAAGTTAGGAATCATTTATGCCAATATTTGAATATAAATGTGAAGAGTGTACTAATAAATTTGAAGTATTATTGAAATCATCAGCATCTGAGGAAAAGATTAACTGTCCTAAATGTGGTTCAGTAAAAAACAAAAAACTATTTTCAGCATTCAGTGCTTCAGTTCAGTCATCGTCTTCGGGAGGGTGTGCTGACGGATACTGTACCCCCAAGGCGCAGAGTTCTTGCGGATGTTCCTCGGGTTCATGCGGACTAAATTAAATGCAAACATTTTTAAGGAAACATATGAAAAAATTATTAATTATAGCAGGAGTGGTAGCGGCATTGTCAATATTCAATATTTTCTCTCAAGACAAAAACATAAAACAGATGACTACGGAAGAACTAAAGGTCAAGCAAAAAACTGATTCATCGTTAGTGATTCTTGATGTCAGAAGTCCTGCAGAATTACAGGGGGAACTTGGTCACATCGATAAAGTGCTAAATATACCGGTTCAGGAATTAGAGCATAGGCTTGGTGAATTGGATAAATATAAATCAAAAGAAATATATGTTGTATGCCGAAGCGGGCATAGGTCGATGTCGGCATCTCAGATATTAAGCCAAAACGGATTCACTCCGGTTAACATTAAAGGCGGAATGATTGCCTATAGAAGTGCAAAGTAACCGTTCCCTTTAATTAATAACCTCCAGCAATTAAACAACAGGGCATATTTTTTTATGCCCTTCCGCAAACAAAATAAATTATCAACTCTGCATAAATATATTTCATAAGCAAAAAAGTTTCTATAACTTATAGTTTAAATTAAACTTATTGTACTTATAGAAACTATCTAAATGAAATTAGAGAATAAATATCAGGGTATCATATTTGACATGGACGGAACGCTCTATCGCGGAGATGAAATCATTCCAGGGGCGGCAGAGGTTATAAGCCGATTGAGGGCTCTTGGGCACTCACTTCTTTTTGTCACAAATAAAACCACTAATTCAAGTGCTGACTATGTTGCGTTTTTAAGACGGCACGGGTTTGAAATAAATGAATCTGAAATCATTACCGCGACCGATGTTATCTGCGATTATCTCGAGAGCAATTACAAAAGCAGAAAATTCTTTGCAATTGGAGAACAATCTTTTATCGATGAAATTACCAAGCGCGGACTTAAGTATTCTGAGAATAAAGAAGAAATAGAGATAGTTATCGTTACGCTTGATAGAGAGTTGACCCTGCGTAAACTTGAAATTGCAGCGCATTCGATTGAAAGAGGAGCAAGGTTTTTAGCGGCTAACATCGACGATACTTGTCCCGTAGAGGGTGACGAAATATGGGATGCAGGCTCAACAATTGCAGCTCTCGAAAAAAGAACCCACCACAAACTTGAAATGCACTTCGGCAAACCGTCTCAATTTATGATAGACAAAATGTTTAGTAAACTGAATGTACCTAAGGAAAAACTTCTTCTTGTAGGCGACCGCCTTGAAACTGATATCACCATGGCAAATGCTGCGGGGATTTCTTCTGCACTTGTTCGTACGGGAGTGAAAAATGATTTGCATAATAACTCTGTCGTTCAACCTGACTATGTGATTAACTCAGTTGCTGATTTACTTAAAGAAATAAAATAAGCTTCACAGCACTATTGGTGCATAAATATTTGACATATTATTAATTGACCTGTGTGATGTGCTAAATTATCCTTAATTTTGATTTAGAAATTTAGAAATCATGTTACACGGAAAAATAATGGCATTCAGAAAAACACAAACCTTCACCAGCGCTGATGCAAGCAGGGCACTCAATGAACTCACCGGACTTAAAGCATTTATCCATGACAAAAATGAACACATCTACGCTGTCCTTGGACACGGATTCTTGATGAATTATCTAAGGGGAGATATCAGTAATACATTAGTGATACTCACAAATAAAAGAATATATTTGCGAGGAAGACAGATTCTCAACCAAGGATTCAGAACCGTGCAAATCGATGGAGAACATGTTTGTAATCTGAAAGAAGCAACCGGAAGTTTGTATACTGTAAATTCTCAGCCTTTTTGGATGGTGATACAAGTAGTACTTTTTGCAGGTGCACTGATTTTTATGGGAAGTTCAAATCCGATTGACTGGAAAAATGGTGCTGCATTTGTCCCATCCTTCGCTGCGCTAGCTGCATATTTTCTTACCAAGAAAAGAGTGTTTCAGATTAATTACAATGGAGGTAGTATTGCAACTAATGCAAACAACTACTCTATTGAAGAAATTCAGCTTTTCCAAAAAAACATCTCCATGCTCCAGGATAGACAACAGGCTTAAAGTGTTGAAGTGATGGTCATATCTTAATCAAAAACCATCTGTAATTATTTTAGAAGAAGAGAATTTTTTGTTCATGCACATTAAAATAATTACCCTAAAAATAGGGTCTGATTTTAACATTCAGACCTCAAATTTATCTTTTCTCCGACTTTGCGAAATACAGGCCAATTTAACCAGCTAAAACCCAAAAACTTCGATTTTGAGCAAAAACATATGATGATTCGTGATTATGTTCACTAAATATTATGTTTATTTGTGAATATAATCACAAAAATACATATAAATATGGGAATATAATCG
>CAIWTC010000171.1 GCA_903915485.1 uncultured Ignavibacteriales bacterium
ACAGTTTAGGAAACAATGAGTTAATAATCATCTTGCCTGCTTCATCATATCAGCGCGTGTTCGATGGCTTGATATAAGTGATCAACACCAATTACTTTGATGCTGCCGTTGTGTTTATACGATTTTAGGTTAGAGGCGGGAACGATGATTTTTTCGAAACCCAATTTTTCGGATTCGGCAATCCGTTTTTCGATATTAGATATCGAGCGGATTTCTCCGCCTAACCCAACTTCACCGGTGATGATAAGTTTAGGGTCAATTAGTTTGTCAAGGAAACTGGAAACTACAGAACAGCATACAGGTAAGTCAATAGCGGGCTCATCAATTTTTAATCCACCGGTGATGTTGAGGAAAACATTTGCGGCCGATAATCTTTGATTGTTGCGCTTTTCTATCACAGCCAGTAGAATTGACAGTCTGCGGTAATCAATGCCGTTAGCGACGCGCTGTGGGTTCCCAAAGTGTGATGGAGTGACAAGTGCCTGAACTTCAATGAGCAGTGGGCGAGCGCCTTCCATACTGCTGGTGATAGCTGAGCCGGGGATATTGGTTTTTCTTTCTCGAAGAAAAAGTTCGCTTGGGTTAACTACTTGTTTAAGTCCGTGTTCGCTCATCTCAAAGACACCTATTTCGTTAACGCTGCCGAAACGGTTTTTCTGCGCACGCAAAATACGATAGTAGTGTGATGACTCGCCTTCGAACATTATTACTGTATCAACAATATGCTCAAGAATTTTTGGACCGGCAATCATTCCTTCTTTAGTGATGTGTCCAATAATGATGATGCAGACATTTTGTTTTTTAGCTAGTTCCATTAGTGAAGCAGTACATTCGCGGAGTTGGGTTATAGATCCAGGAGTGTTCTGAAGTTCATCAGAATAAATTGTTTGAATTGAGTCAACAATAACCAATGTCGGTCTTATCGTGTCAATGGTTGAGGTGATAATATTGAGTTCTGTTTCGGGGAGGAAGTGCAGGGTGCTTGATGATAAATTAAGTCTGTCAAAGCGCATTTTAATTTGTTCTGATGATTCCTCGCCTGATACATAAAGTACTGTGCTCTTTAATGCTGCCGCTGCCTGAAGAACCAGCGTGGATTTGCCGATGCCGGGGTCCCCTGCGAGCAGTATTATTGAACCGGGAATAATTCCTCCGCCTAATACGCGGTCGAATTCTTCGATACCGGTTTCAATCCGATAAGTGCTTTCAGTTTTTATGTCCTGAAGCAGAGGTGCAGAACTCGCAACAGCCTCTGATTTCTTTGCTGCATCTTTTGAAATTACAAACTCTTCCTGAAGTGAATTCCATGAATTGCACTCCGGGCATTTACCGAGCCACCTGATTGACATGAATCCGCATGAAGTACAGACGAATTGTGTTTTCTGTTTTTTAATTGATTTAGAAATCATTTAAAAGACTCTACAGTTGTTAATATATTCTCCAGTGCTGAAGCGGAAGAATTGCGAATGGTTAAATCAAATATATGAGTAAGCTCAGTATCAACAGGATTAATCTCAACAAGAAACTTTTTTAGTTTGTTAGCATTGAGTGCGAGATAAGCGGCTGGATAAACTATTCCGCTTGTTCCTATGCTGAAAAATATATCAGCTTCCTCAATAACTTTTTCAGCTGAAGAATACTGGTCCTGTGGGAGGTTTTCGCCGAACCAAACTATATCAGGACGAATTAATCCACCACACTCGCAACGAGGAGAGTCAGTTGATTCCGGGAAATCAATAAAATCGTATCTTTTGTTGCATGAGATGCAGTAGTTCTTTTCAATGTTTCCGTGGAGTTCATAAATCTCGGAACTTCCTGCTCTGTAATGGAGGTTGTCAACATTTTGAGTGATGACCGAAACTGAATAATACTTTTCTAATTCTTTTATCGCGATGTGGCCGTTGTTGGGGGCGGACTTGTGGATTATATCTTTGCGGTATTGATACCACTCCCAAACGAGTTTTGGATTTTTAAGAAATGCATTAAAGTTGGCAAGTTCTTCGGGTTTGAATTTGTTCCAAATACCATCTGTACCGCGGAATGTGGGAATGCCGCTTTCAGCAGACATTCCCGCACCCGTGAAAAAAACTAAATTCTTAGCTGATTTTAATTTTTCAATCAGCGCTTCGTTTATTTTGTTTTTCATTATTTCCTGATGATATCCAAAAGTTCCTGAGTTTTTGCATTCATTAACTCTGCATCTCCGCGGCTTTCAACATTCAACCGGATAATCGGTTCTGTGTTTGACATACGGAGGTTAAATCTCCATGTGCCGTAATCAACGCTGAGTCCGTCCAGTGAACTTCTTTCACCTCCGGTATATAACTTTTCAATCTCTGCAATCTTTGCTGCAGGGTCACCAATGGTCGAATTAATTTCACCGCTGCATGGGAATTGCTTTATCATTTCGCCAACCAGTTCGGAGAATTTTTTGTTTTCTTCAGACATAAGTTGAATCACTAGAAGGAACGGGATAAGTCCGCTATCAGAATAAGCGTTCTCGCGGAAGTAATGATGTGCTGACATCTCGCCGCCGTACAT
>CAIWTC010000172.1 GCA_903915485.1 uncultured Ignavibacteriales bacterium
TCGAATTATCCAACCTCGATAGATACTATTGTTGCTAATACAGTAACAGGGCATGGCACACATGTTACAGGTTCTGTCTTAGGAAGAGGAATTTTATCTTCCGCCAATACCGGTAATGGAGGAGGTTCTTACAAAGGGATGGCATATAATGCTGAATTAGTATTTTTGAAAATAGGTGGTGATGCAACTGGGTCAGCAACCAACGCTGCTGAAATTGCAGCTATGCATGCTGCCGTTGATACGTTTAATGCAAAAGTACTATCAATGAGTTACGGTGGTTGGCAAACTTACCACGACGGGAGTTCATCAATAGAGCAAGCGATTGACTGGGTGGTAAGCAAAGGAGTGCCGTGTTTTCTAGCTGCAGGAAATGACGGTGAATCTTCACGCCATTACTCCGGAACAGTTGGTGCTGCTGATTCCACTGCCTTCATTCAAATAAATGTTGCAGGTGCCGGAACTAACAATACTGCATTGATTTTCAATTTGGTATGGAGAGATGGTATAGGAACACATAATAATCTATACTTGAAATACTATGATTATAATCATGCTTTGATAACGGATACAACTTTATATACAACCAGCGAGAGTACACGTGGGACAGAATCACAGTATTCTCAGTATAATCAGTATTTACCTTCGGGGAGCGGTACCTATTATTTGAGAGTTATAAATCCATCTGCATCTACCCAATCATTCCACTTGTACGAAACATGGGGTAATGGGTGTGTTAAGTTTAACTCACCGGATAAAAACTATACAGTAGCACAGCCTGCAAGTGCAGATAGCGGGTTTGCCGTTGGAGCATTTACTTCGCGGTCAAGTTGGACTGTTTATAATGGAAGTTCCTATAGCTACGGACAAACTCAAGATGATATTTGTTCGTTCTCAAGCTGCGGCCCAAGAATAGATAATCTTCAGAAACCAAATATAGCTGCCCCGGGAAGTGTTATAACCTCAATTAGAGATAGGGTTATTGCACTAACCCCCAATGAAACATTTGTAGATAATGATGGTGATAATACAGGTGCTGCTGATTATGTCGTTGGACAAGGAACAAGTATGGCTGCCCCGATTTGTGCCGGTGCAGCGGCATTGATCCTTAATAGATATCCGGGTGTTTCAGTTTCAAAAATTTATGCCGCAATTCAAGGCGCTGCTGAAAGTGACGGATACACAGGAACAGTACCGAATTCAATATATGGTTATGGAAAGCTTAATGTTAATAGGGCAATTGACGAAAGTGCTTTGCCAGTCGAGTTGACAACTTTCTCAGCGCTTCAACATAAATCATACATTAAATTACTCTGGAAAACAGCAACTGAAAAAAACAATTACGGTTTCAATATTGAAGTGAAATCAAAAGATTCTGAATGGAGACTCTTGGGATTTATTCGTGGGAATGGTAATAGTTATGCACCAAAAGTTTATTCATATGAAGATTTTAATATTTACGACAACAAAGTATATTATCGGCTTAAACAAATAGACAATGACGGTAGCTATATTTATTCTGAGGTAATTTCAGTTTCACAGTTACCTAAATTATTTTCAATTAGCGAAAGTTATCCGAATCCCGCGAATAATGAAACTGAACTGTTAATATCCGTAATACAGGATGCTTTATTTAGTCTCAAGATATTCAATGTTCTTGGTAAAGAAGTGTACAGAATTAACGATATCTTATTCTCCACGGGGACAAATCATTTTAAAATCAATTTGAATTCATTAGCATCAGGGGTTTATTATTATAAAATAGAATCCAAAAATATCTCGGCAATTAAAAAACTTATAATCATGAAGTAAAAATCCTTGCCAAATGGCAATTAAAATATTTCAATATTCACTTTGAATGAAATAGAATTAGAGATATTTTAGTGTAGTCATTTTATCTTTTTACAACAATTAGGTGCAACTATGCAAAATAGGATTTATAATTTCAGTGCAGGCCCTGCTATTCTGCCTGAAGAAGTTTTATTAGAGGCTCAGGAAAATTTGTTTTCTCTTCCGGGTGTCGGGATGTCAGTTTTAGAAATTTCTCACCGTTCAAAACATTACGATGCAATTCATCAGGCAGCAAAGGCTGATTTGAAAGAACTGTTAAGTATTCCTGATAACTACGAGATATTGTTTTTACAGAGTGGTGCTAGTATGCAGTTCTCTATGGTCCCTTTGAATTTAATGCCTCCTGTAAATAAAGCTGATTATATTATCACAGGAACTTGGTCAAAGAAAGCATTGAAAGAAGCAAAACGCGTCGGGACAATTAATGTTGCTGCTTCCACCGAAAGCGAAAATTTTAATAGAATTCCTTCACAGGAAGAATTGAAACTTGACCCTGAAGCTGCTTATGTTCACTTCACTTCAAATAATACTATCTTCGGAACCGAGTGGGCAAATGAGCCTAATGTCGGTAATGTTCCTTTGGTGTGCGATGCATCTTCAGATATGCTTCACAAAAAAATTGATATAACTAAATACGGCTTGATCTACGGCGGCGCTCAGAAAAATATGGGTCCTTCAGGTTTGGTTGTTGTAATAATCAGAAAAGATTTACTGGAGCGTTCTTCAGATTCATTACATACAATGTTGAACTATAAAATTCACGCTGAAAATGATTCATTGTATAACACATGTAATGTATTTGGCATTTACATATTTGGCTTGGTCTGCAAATGGTTGAAGAAACTTGGCGGACTTGATGCAATGTATGCAATCAATAAGAATAAGGCTAAACTGCTTTATGATTGTTTTGATAACAGCGGCGGATATTTCAAAGGTCACGCGCTCCCTGATAGCCGTTCACTTATGAATATTACATTCAGACTTCCAAGCGAAGAACTTGAAAAGAAACTTATCGCAGAAGCAACAAAAGCGGGATTTGACGGACTTAAAGGCCACCGTTCAGTCGGCGGTTTGCGTGCTTCGGTCTATAATGCTTTCCCGACAAAAGGTGTTGAGGAATTGGTTTCATTCTTAAATCAATTCAAAGCGCAAAACGGTTAATTAATAGTTTGCAAAAAAAAGAGGCAGAAGTTTTTAATTTCTGCCTCTTTTCATTTTAAAGAAAATAAATCAAACTTTATAGTATAATCCCTCTCTAGCGAGAATAATCTGTAAATCTGATTCAGAATAGTTTTGTTCTTTATAGTTAATAGCCGTGCCCAAAAGATTAAAAACCGCATCATCATCGTTTTCGGGGGCATGATGAAACAATACAAGTTTCTTAACTTCTGCCTTAACTGAAAGGTCAATACCTACTAAAGCAGAACTGTGTCCCCAATTAATTTTTTCAATCTCTTCTGAAAATGAAAAAGGAGCATCGAATATTAGAAAATCTGCATTCGAATAAAAATCTATAAACTTTTTTATTTTCGATGTCGGGAGATAGTTGTATTCGCCGTCGCTGGCATAAATAAAAGTTTTCCCTTCATGTTCCACTCTATATCCGTAACATTTCCCGGGGTGATTCAATTCTGTAACCCTGACAACCGCATCTCCAATATTGACTACGGAGTCAACATCAAGTTGATGGAATTGTTTCTTAGAAGCCATAAACTCCAGGGATACAGGGAAGAAGCGGTAATCTTGCTGCTGCTCGAGGCGCTCTTTAAGAGCCGGATGAACATGGTAAAAGTGAATCGTAACATTATCGCGATATGCGGGAATGAAAAACGGAAACCCCTGAATGTGGTCCCAGTGAGTATGCCCGATAAAGATATGAATTTCGTATTCCTTTTTCGGGTCAAAATCTTTCATAATCTTTTCGCCAATCAACCGTAAACCGGTCCCCATATCGAAAATGATTTGTTTATCATCAAAACTTAGCTCAACACAAGGAGTATTCCCACCTAAAAAACCAATGTCATCATCAGATAATTCAGATAAAAAGGTATTTCGGCTGTCTGCGGAAGACATATCTCTCCCGTTGCTTTTTGCCAGAACTCTCTCAATCTTCTTGCGCAATTCAGCTGATGTCGGCGGCGAACCTATTGAGCCTCGCACGCCCCAAAATCTTACATCCATATCTTATGTTTTTCTAAAGTGATTATTTGTCAAGTTCAAGTTGTAATTTAATAAATTTTCTAAATAAACAAATTGATTTATTTCACATTTTGCAAAATTTTTAAATTTTCCTCGGACCAAGCAAATCAGCTAATTAAGCCAAAAATTGGGAAAAAGGACAATACTTACCAAAATCCCAAGAAAGCTGATTTTACCGAAAATTTGTCATTTATACTAAACTGCTGGCTTTACATAATTTCAAGTGAAATCATAAAAAGGTCTGTTTCAAGGGCCTAAGTAAGAAAAGCTTTTGTTTGCTTCCCATTTATTGCTTCCGGGCCGATCCTGTAAAACAGCAAAATTTAATACTCTATTCTATATAAGCAAAATTGTTTTGGATATTTGTATTGTATCTCACAAAAGTTTTAAATAAATATCTTAACTTGTAAAGTTCAAAAATAATTTATGGAAGTTTTAGGATGAAATCTTTAGTGTTTGTTTCGATTATCGTTCTTATGGCGGTATCAGCTTTTCCTCAGAAAAGCAAAATCGCTCTTGGAATTTTGAATTTCGATAATAACAGTGTTATGGAAAAGGATAAACTTGAGCCTCTTGCAAAAGGTCTTGCTTCGATGCTTATAACGGAACTTGAACAAATAGATGCATTCAAAATTGTTGAACGACAAAGACTGAATGATGTCCTCGCCGAACTGAAACTTCAGCAAAGCGGCGCTGTTGATCCTTCAACAATTCAAAAAATTGGAAAACTTATCGGTGCCAAAGCCCTGCTCATGGGTAGTTTTATGAATTTCTTTGGAAATAAGATGCGCATGGATATCCGCATTGTTTCCGTTGAAACAGGACTTACGATAAAAGCTGAGGAAGAAACAGGCGACCTCGACAATATGTTTGAGATGCTGAAAAAGCTCACGAAGAAAATCCCAAAGAATTTTGATGTAATACTTTCAGATAAGGAAAGTCAGCTTATCAATGAAAGTAAAGGGGCAGAAAAGGCTGAAGGTACGATATTCTATTCTAAGGGAATAGAACTTGAGGATGCTGCCCGTGCTTCGGTTAAGGCCGGCAACAAAGATGCCGCTCTGACTTCCTACAATGCTGCAATTGCAATGTATTCTGAAGCATTGAAGAAGTCCCCTGGTTTTTCAGACGCTAGTATGAGGATGGACGAAGTTAAAAAATTAACTGTCGGGCTTTTGATAAAAGAAAATAACAAAGTTGTAGAAGTACCTGCTAAAGATTTAACAATCTTCGAACCCGATTTGTCCCTCAGCAAGGAAATTACTCTCCGCGAGAATATGATTACTATTCGCGGAAAATTCCCGCCGCCTAATCCATTCAAGGAAATTTCTGTCAATGGTCAGCTTGCAAAAATTTTGGCGGATAAAGAGTTTTACTATAACCTGAAATTAAACGAAGGCGCCAATGAAGTTATTGTGAAAGGTGTTTCTGAGGGCACAGCATCTTCAGTTGTCACATTCAAAGTTATTTGTGCAAATACTGAAAATAAACCGCTGCTTACAATATTAGAACCGTCATTAAAACGGGGAGTTTCGGTCGTTAAGAAAAGTGACTTCGTAAAAGTCCGCGGTGTAGCGGCGCAGGAGAGCGGTATCAAAGAAGTATTGATTAATGGTAAACCCGCAGAACTTTCTGCATCTGGGGAGTTTGCTGCCGAAATTAATTTATCAAAAGGAGATAATAAGATTTCTTTACAGGTCACAGATAATAAGGGGGCAACTGTTTATGATTCAATCGCAGTTAGTAGATCGGAAGTTGTTATAGCGCCTACTGCCAACTCAGGCAGTAACAGATTTGCACTGGTTATAGGTAATAGCAAATATGATACTTCACCGCTTCGTAATCCCGCAAATGATGCCAACGCTATTGCAAAATCTCTTGGCAATTATGGATTTAATGTTTCCGCTTACATTGATGTCTCGACTCAAAAGGATATGAAAAAAATTGTCAGAGAGTTTGGAAAGAAATTACAGTCAGGCGGGATAGGGATGTTTTATTACTCAGGGCACGGCATGCAGGTAAAGGGTGTTAATTATCTTATCCCTGTGGATGCAGTGATTGAAAAAGAAGAAGATGTTGAATTTGAAGCAATGGATTTAAATCTGATACTTGCGGAAATGGAATTTGCGAAGAACCCAATGAATATAGTTATGCTCGATGCATGCCGCAATAATCCTTACTCTAAAGGTACCCGTGCAGTTGGCGGCGGCGGACTCGCTCAAGTAAGTGCCCCGGCAGGAACAATTATTGCTTTTTCGACTGCTCCGGGCTCTGTTGCTTCCGACGGAACGGGGTCGAATGGTTTATATACTCAGGAACTGTTAAAAGCTATGGATGTTAAGGGACAGAAAATTGAAGATGTGTTCAAAGTAGTTCGCTCTAATGTCCGTAAAAAATCCAACAGTGAACAAGTTCCTTGGGAGAATACCTCTCTTGAGGGAGATTTCTTTTTTAATAAATAGAAATTAAAGAAATATTTTGCTTACAATTAACAGGAGTTGATATCAACTTATGAAAATCCATAAGAAAATTCCCAAGCACTTTATGAGCTTGGATGCATTGATGATTCTGATAAATATCTTTGTGTTTTATCAGATTCTATCTTTGGCGTCAATGAATTTTAAATTCCTTGACCCATTGAAAAATGCGCTTAGTGGTTTTGATATTTATGATATGTACTATTCGCAGATCCAGCCTGAGCAGACGGCAGATACGAACATCGTTATTGTTAATATCGGAAATTTGGACAGACGCGGAATAGCCGGGGAGATAAATTATATTAATTCATTCAACCCAAAGCTAATTGCGCTGGATATACTTTTTACCGAAAATAAAGATGCTGAAAGTGATTCGCTTTTATCAGATGCTTTCAGAAAAACAAAAAATCTTATTATGGCTTTTAAGCTTGATAATTATAATGATTCGAAAGAGAACTACGATTCATTCAAAACTTCTATTCCTGAGTTTAACCGTTATGCAAAAAACGGTTACGCAAATATGCCCGATGATGAAAAAGGCGGATACCGCACAATCCGCAGGTATATGCCTTTTGCACAAATCAAGGACAGCACCGTGAACTCTCTAACCTCTGCTATTATTTCAATTTATAACCCGCAGAAGTATAGTACTCTGAAGAAGCGGAACTTTGAATATGAAATAATTAACTATAAGGGCAACTACAAAAAATTCTATACGATTGATGTGACTGACTTGCAAGACCCGGAGTTTAATCCTGCTTTTCTAAAAGATAAGATAGTGTTGATGGGTTTCATGGGTTCATCTCTCGCAGATCAATCACTGGAAGATGTGTTCTTTACTCCGATGAATGCAAATTATGCGGGGAGAGGGTTTCCTGACATGTATGGTGTGGTGATTCATGCAAATATAATATCAATGATTCTTAATGATTCGTATATAGACCAAATGCCGTTCTTGGTTAGCATCGTATTTACATTTCTGCTTTGCTTGCTTAATGTAATTATGATTAAGTCACTCAATGCGAAGTTCCCTATACTTGCCAGTACCCTTACTAAAGTCGCGTTGTCATTCCAGACAATAGGTGCGCTTTATTTGGGTTTTTTTATATTTGGATTATTGAAATACAAAATTAATTTAACCTTGGCGATGGCCGCAATTGTGCTTGTCCCGAGCATGAATGATTTTTATCACATTTATGAAATTAGACTATTCAATTTTATTAAAAGGAAGATTACTAAAAAAGATGATAACACTGAATAATATATTTTATACAATCTTATTAATAATATTCTGCCGCACAGTCTCTTTCACGCAGGAGACTGTTTTTTCCGTTCTTAGTTCAAAAGGAGGCGTTCAGGTTAAGCAGTCCGCTGATTGGCAACCTATTCGGACCGGCGGGAAAATATCTACGCAGGATAAAATAAAATTAAGCGGGAATGGATATTTGGCCCTTGCTCATATTAAAGGAAAAACTTTAGAGCTAAAAAAGGCAGGCGAATATGATGTTTCAACGCTCATTAACATGCTAAGTAAGAATGATGCATCGTTCAATCAAAAGTTTGTAAGTTATGTCAGCAATGAGATAACAGGCGGCAAGTCAACAAAAAAGATGACTATGCTTGGTGCGGTCTCTCGTGCGGCGTCAGTTTCTGTGGATATCGCAGTGCCGAATAGTTCCTCCTTTTTGGATGGCAAAATTAAATTGAGTTGGTATAAACTTCATTCTGATGCAGGATTTATATTCCGGATAATTAACCCTAATGACCAAACCATATTTATGGAGGAGTTGAAAGACACTTCAATGGTTATCGATATGGAAGATTTCAAAGTGGATAGAGGATTAAGATACCATTGGATAGTTTCCTCTGCTACGAATGAAAATTTATCAAGCGGGAAAAACGCATTAACACTACTGACCAAATCAGCGGGGTCTGCCATAGCGGATACAATTGCATTGCTGAAGAAGGAAAATGCGGACACTGAATCACCATTGAATAACTATTTGATAGCAAAGTATTATGAGTCGGTCGGGCTTAACTTTGATGCGGTTAAGTACTTTGAAAAATCAGCCAAGTTAGCGCCGGACAATTCTCTTTATGTAAATGAGTATCTGCGATTCCTTAAAGATAGCGGCTGCCGGACTGACGCCGATGAAGTAAATAATATTTTAGGTAAAGTTGTAGAGTAAATTATTTTTTGAGATATTTAGTTAGAAAAATAATTTAATTATTGAGTGTACGCACTAAATATTACGAAGTTATAGTTCCTTTACAAATATAAATTCTGCTTCATTATATTTAGTGTGATTATGTTAAGAAATAAGGAAATCATAAATGAACAAAAGAAATCTTTTGAGATATGCATCACTAACTGTTTGTATCTCTGTCTTATTTAGCGGGTGTATTTCATTCAGGTCTGATATTGATGGTGCTTTTAAAGCAAAATCAGTTACTAAAAAGCAATTGCCTCCTGTCTCGGTGTTCTTCCATTTTTCGCATCTTGAGCAGCAGCTTGGCTATGATGCTGTTTCTAAAATCGCCTATCCATACCATAGTTTCCGTGACCTCTTCGGCGAGTCGATAAAAGAATTTACAAATATTAAGTCGTTTAATGACTTCACTGATGAAGCTAATGATATAGTTAGCGTTCGGCGTCGCAAAATGCTGGACAGCCTTAAATCTGCTTACGATTATACAATTCATCTCACAGTAAAAAAAGAAAATTCTTTTGCTAAACATTTCTTTGGATATATAGTTTCTACGGGTACTCTTGAAGTTCTTCCCTATGCATACTCTTGGGACTACATAATTACCGCCGATGTTTCTAATCAGGCAGGTAAAATCATACAGAGTTACACACGCCGTTCGCAACTTGTTACCTGGAACCAGGCGCTGCTTCTATTCCTTTATCCATTCTATACTTCTGAGATTACAACTGAGGAAATATATTTTGAGTCTATGAAAGATATTTTCAGACAGATTGAAAATGAAGGTGTGCTTTCGATGTAACTTTTAATTGCAGTGGATGCATTGAAAAGTTAGTAAACAATAAATTATAAAAATAGCCGCTTAATTTATCTGCGATTTGCAAATAGATTAAGCGGCTTTTTAGTACCGTTAATTATGTTTACTTCTTAATATCAAATGCACGGTTTTGGACCATCTTTTTGGAATCGTACGGTGCTGGTTTCCCGCCTAGATATTTATTGAACCATTCTAAATGTGAATTGTAATATAGAGGCATTGATTTAATGTGACTTGGCCAATGCCCGTCATTCTTAAAAACAATCAATTTTGAATCGATATTCTTCTTCTGCAGCGCAGTGAAATATTCAAGGCTCTGAGTGTAAGAAACGCGGTAGTCTCTTTCTCCTGTAATTATGAGCGTCGGTGTTGCAAAATTATTTACATAATTAGCAGGGGAGTATTTCTGATAAAGGTCAGGATTCTCCCAAGGAGTGCCTTTCATGTCCCACTCAGGGAACCATAATTCTTCAGTAGTTCCGTAAAATGAATTTACATTATATAGTCCCATCATCGAGACTAAGCATTTGTATCGCTTTGTCTGTCCTTGAAGCCAGTTCATCATATAACCGCCATACGACCACCCCATTGCCCCGATTCTCGCTGAATCGACATAAGGTAGCTTTGAGAGTGAATCGGTCAGCATCATTACATCCTGAAATACTTTTCCGCCCCAGTCTCCTGATATCGCAGCGGTATATTCTTGCCCGTACCCTGTAGAACCGTGAGGATTAGGAAGCGCCACTATGTATCCATAACCGCTGTATAATTGTGCGTCAGGACGATATGCATCCATCCATTGACTCTGCGGACCACCATGTACATTCACAATCAAAGGATATTTTTTCTTTGGGTCAAAATCATGAGGCTTAACCAAGAATACATGAATTTTCTTCCCTTCAGCACCTGTTATCCATAATTGTTCGGGAGCAACAAAGTCTACTTTCTCCGTGATGTCTTTATTGTATTCAGTCAGTCTTGTTTCAACAGTATTACTTAAATTAAGTGCATAAATGTCGGCAGGTTTATTCATTAATCTATAATCATAATATACAGTCTTTCCGTCCTTACTTATCTGGAAGCCATTTATTGACAAGTTACTTGAAATCTTGTTTATAGATTCTGTTTTTGGATTGATGGAATATAATGGCGAGTACCCTCCAACTTCTGCCGTGAAGTATATGAGTTCTCCATTGGGTGACCAGGAAATAGATGCAACCCAATTATCAAATTTATTACTGATAACTTTTGACGAGTGTTTATCAATATCATATACTGCAATCCTAAATAAATCTGATTCATAGCCAGGTGATTTCTGTAGCTTGTACGCAATCTTTTTTCCATCAGGAGAGAACTCAGGCGAACCATCCCATGCTTTGTTCCCGGTGGTTATGTTAGTTGTAGTATTATTTGAAATATCATAAAGCCACAAATCAGCGTTGGTTGAATTGGCTTTGTTCTCGTCGGGGTTTGCGCTGTAGCAGATATATTTTTCATCCGGGGATATCGTAAATCCCGATTCGCCTAAACTGAATGATGGGCAGTTATAATCATAAGGCGTAATGTCTTTGACTGATCTAGAATTAATATCCATCAAAAATATGTGAGTTACTTTTCCACCCGAATATTCAGTCCAATGCCTGAACAAAAGTTTATCTGCGAGGTAAGCTTGGATAGGTCCATTTTCTGAAGCATCTAAAGTTTTGCGAATTTCTGCTGTATCATTTCCCAATTCGGGATAAACATCAGAAGTGAAAACCAAATATTTTCCGCTGGAGGAAAGTACTGCGGAATTAATTCCGGCCGCTGTTTGTGTTAACTTGGCAAGAGTTTTATCATTGAGATTTAACTTGTAGATTTGACTCGAACCGTCGGCGGAAGATGAGCAGAAAATAGTTTCATCATCAGTGCCCCAA
>CAIWTC010000173.1 GCA_903915485.1 uncultured Ignavibacteriales bacterium
GTATCATTTCCCAATTCGGGATAAACATCAGAAGCGAAAACCAAATATTTTCCACTTGATGAAAGTGCCGCAGAATTAATTCCGGCTGCGGCTTGTGTTAGCCTAGTAAGCACTTTATCATTTAGGTTTAACTTATAGATTTGACTAGAACCGTCGGCGGAAGATGAGCAGAAAATAGTTTCATCATCAGTGCCCCAAAACAGGGAAGAGATTTTTTTATCGACCTCTATCTTTGCGGCAAGTTTGCTTTTAAGATTCTGTACGAAGTGCTCTGTTTTGGATTTGCCTTCGGTAAGGGTGTGTGTGGTGACTGAATAAAGTAATAAATCTCCACTAGGGGATATTTGTGGAGAGCTAACGCCCTTTACTTTATAAATATCATCTAGCTCAAATGCTTTTTTCTGGGCAGAAATCGGCAGTGAGAATAATAAAATTGCTGCTAACAAATAATAATATGTTTTCATATCTTTTCACTTGAAATATTTACAAAAAATGATTGGTTTCATCTGAATCCAAATATCAAAAATTTCATCAAATAAATATATTAAAATTAAATAGGTTATATATGACAAAAGAGAAAATATTAGTCGAAGGAATGTCCTGCAATCACTGTGTTATGGCGCTAAAGGCAGAATTAACGGATGCATCAATTAATGTAGAAGAAGCAGGCGTTGGATTTGCTGTTATAGAATATGATGAAGTTGCTATAAGCCGGGAGAAAATTGTCGAAGCAGTGAAAGAAGCGGGTTTTAAATATTCAGGTGAAGAACATCTCGGTTAATACAAAAATTTCCCTTCCTATCGAGGGGATGACCTGCGCGAGTTGTGTTGCCCGGGTCGAAAAGGCCATCAATAAAGTTGAAGGCATTGCTGATGTTTCGGTGAATCTCGCAACCGAGCGGGCGTCGTTCATAGTTACCTCGCCGGTATTTTCAAAAGAGGCTCTTGTCGCCTCAATTGAAAAGTATGGGTACAAAGTAGATATCACAGAACTAATTGAAGGCAAGAAGAAGTCCGAAGAAGGTAAATCAGTTTTTGCAAAGCAGGAGGACTCGTTAAGGAAAGATTTCCTTTTTGCGTTGGCATTTACGCTTCCGGTTTTTATTGTGAATATGCTCACAATGATACCTTCTGTTTTCGAACGACTTATGTTTACTCAGAATGAGTTGAATATTTATTACCTGATATTTTCCACACCGGTAATGATTTTTCCCGGAAGAAGGTTTTTCAAGTCTCTTTGGAAAAATACAAAAGCATTATCGGCTGATATGAACTCGCTAACCGCAATAGGTTCCGGGTCTGCTTATTTATTCAGTGCAGCCATAACACTCTTCCCGCATTATTTTCATTCCGCCAACGAACATCACCCGCATACTTATTTTGAAACCGCAGTAGTCATAATCACGCTTATACTCATGGGCAAGTGGCTTGAAAGCCGTTCAAAAAAGAAAACTACAAACGAGATTAAAAAACTGTTGGAGCTTCAACCTAAAACAGTAACCGTTAAACGAAGTGAACAACTGAATACAATATCCATAGATGATCTAATGCAAAGTGATATTGTCATCGTGAAGCCCGGCGAGGCAATTCCCGCCGATGGAGTTATTGTCCTCGGTAATTCATTCGTTCAGGAGGCAATGATTAGCGGAGAAAGTTTTGCTGTTCATAAAAAAATCGGGAGTAGAGTAACCGGTGGAACAATAAACACGAATGGATATTTTGAATTTAGGGTGACTGCATTAGGCGAGAATAGTGTACTTGGGAAAATTATCCGTATTGTAGAGGAGGCCCAAAGTTCAAAAGCACCGATTCAAAACTTGGCCGATAAAATCTCTTCAGTGTTTGTTCCTGTTGTTATATTTATTGCTGTCATTACTTTTTTAGTATATTTTTTCGTGCTTGGTAGTCCCTTTGCTTTAGCACTTGTAAGGTTTGTCGCTGTGCTGATTATTGCCTGTCCGTGCGCTTTGGGATTAGCAACTCCCACGGCAATTATTGTCGCTACGGGTTCAGCTGCTCGATTGGGGATACTAATTAAAAATGGTGAAGCACTTGAAAAAGTTCAGTCTATCGATTTGATGCTTCTTGATAAAACAGGAACTCTAACAGCTGGGAAACCTAAAGTTGTGTTTACTGAATTCCGTAATCACGAGACAAAGTTTATTCTCGAAGGTTTGGCATCTCTTGAATTAA
>CAIWTC010000174.1 GCA_903915485.1 uncultured Ignavibacteriales bacterium
ATCGCAACAAGAATAAAGTTAGCGTGCATAAGGGGGTAAGATATGAAAAGGCATCAGTGAAAATAGTAGAATCTAATGATGGATTTCATATCATTGTAAGATATTTTATATTCAAAAAGATTCCGTTTTTTGTTAATAATGAAAGATTTGATTCTGCTGAAGATGCTGACCACAGATATGAATTTCTGAAGAACTTTTTACGCAAGAAGTTTATTCTGATACCGGGGGTATTTTAATTTTGGCTTAATATTTTTAAGCCAGCAAGAAGGGGAATTATCTAGGTAAGAAAAGTTTTAGTGGAACAATAAATCAAAAAATAAAACCATTTGCTCTTAACCAAGCAGTGCAGGTTAAGGGCCATCCGGATTCAACTCCACCTTTCCCTAATCCGAAACCGTGACCTCCGGATTGGAAGATGTGGAGTTCGGATCTAATCCTTTTTTTCTGCAAAGCATCAAAGTAATTCAAACTGTTTTGAATAGGGACTGATGCATCGTCTGCTGCAGCAAAGATGATAGTCGGCGGGGTTGTCGGTGTAACTTGTTTCTCATTCGAAAAATAATCTATCATTTTTTGCGTTGGCATTTTCCCCAGTAAATTATTCCTTGAACCTGAATGAGTATTAGAGCCATCCATAGTGATGACGGGGTAAAGTAATATTGCAAAATCCGGGCGCGCACTTATACTGCTTGAATTATACACACTGTCGCTGAAGTGAGTGCACAGAGATGCCGCTAAATGTCCGCCTGCTGAGCCGCCTAGAAATCCAATTTTAGCCGGGTCAATATTCAACTCCAAAGCCATTGACCGTATAACCCTTACTGACTCCTGCGCATCCTGAAGGGGGCCGAATTCTTTGAACTTCATTATAGTGTCATTCGGAAGTCTGTATTTAAGGACAATAGCGGTTATGCCGATACTGTTTAACCATTCAGCAATTTTGCTTCCTTCGCCTTCCATTGCAAGTCGGGTATATCCGCCGCCGGGGGCAATTATTACTGCTGATCTGCTTGGGTTTTGTTTCTCTGCTTTATAAATTGTAAGCGTAGGGTTAGTGACATGCCTTATTCTAAGTCTGCCGTCATCCAGTTTTACGGTATCCTCAGAATAGTTGCTGTTGAAGATAGCATCGGGAATGCCCGATTTCCAAAGATTAATTACTTTAATGTTTTGGGGGAACAAGCCCCCGCATAACATTATTAATAATACTGATAATTGAAAAACTTTTTTCAATTCAGAAAATAGTAATTAAACGATTGAGTTGAAAAGATTAACCATTTCAATTGCTGAAAGAGCGGCGTCCCAGCCTTTGTTTCCGGCTTTAGTTCCAGCGCGTTCAATTGCCTGCTCAAGCGAGTCAGTGGTAAGAACGCCGAAAGAAATCGGAATAGCGTGGTTAATTGAAATGTTAGCAATGCCTTTTGTAACTTCGGCGGCAATATAATCGAAATGAGGAGTGTTTCCTCTGATAACTGCTCCAAGACAGATGATAGCATCAAACTTTTTAGACTGTGCAATTTTTTCTGTGATTACCGGAATTTCAAAAGAGCCCGGAACTTTGAAAAGAGTGATAGATGCCTCGTCAGCACCGTGGCGCAATAAACAGTCCTTTGCTCCTTCGATGAGTTGAGATACAATAAAGTCATTGAATCTGCTAGCAACGACAGCAAATTTTAATTTAGCGGCTGAAAGATTACCTTCAATAGTTTTCATAGATATTTCCTGTAAATTATTTACTCAAAGATAAGGATTTATTAGGATTAAATGAAAAATGAGGTTTTTCTTTTGGGGGAATTGTTTGGAAATCAGCGTTATTCCTTATTTGGTGGGGAACAATCGGGGTGGGAATGGGGAAGCAGATAGTTGATTTGTTTAATCGCCTAAGTTTCATTCGAAACGGAAGCGG
>CAIWTC010000175.1 GCA_903915485.1 uncultured Ignavibacteriales bacterium
TCCTCCAATGTTAACGGTACTACTACCTGATAGAGTGCGCGATGTTTGAACTGCTCCGATAATATATTTACCTGCTGTTTCTCCCGAAACACTTGCGCTGCTGCCAAGAGATAATGTCTGTCCCGAACTTATCGTAAGATTGCCCGCACTCAAAGTAAGTGTTCCCGATACACTTGGACTATTAGTAAGCGTCATACCCGCACTATTGTTCAATGTAAATTGATTTACTGTTGAGGGCAACATTGTTCCCGTTATCTGACCCGCTGCTCCTGTAAACTCATAGTTAGCAGTTGATGGTAAAGTTATGGTTCCTGTATTCGCGAAGCATCCGTTTATCCCCGTGGCTATCGATGTCTTAAGAGTTCCGCTGCTTCCAAGCGTGAAATTATCTCCCGCTGTTGTGAGTGAACCGTCAATTATAGTTCCTGTACCGGAAAAAATAATTGTACCGTTCACAACCAATATGGCGGGCGATGGACTTGCCGAAGCAAGGTCGACTTTCAAGTTACATGTACCTATCAGCGTGATAGTAACATCCGAACCAAAAGTTATATTGCCCCAAGTGTTAACATAGTTTGCTGTGCCTATAGCATTCAGTCTAATATCTTTACAGTTTGAATAGTCACTTGAAACAAACTTCGGCACCGTTGAGCCGTTAGTTGTATAGATAAGATAAGCACCGCTCCCATAATTCAAAGTTCCTGTTGATGCAGTATTAATAAACGCACCGGCAGTGAGAGAACTTGCAATCGCCCTGTTAACAAACCCCGTGATTGACCTGCTTGAATTCAAAGTCAGCATGCGGGAAGTTGATATCTTCAAATTTGTAGGTCCGTTTACAGAAGGCCATTCAGCCCCTAAAGCACTTTGGTCAATACTTGAAATTGAATACTCAAGAGTTGCTCCAGCGCTGTAAGTCAAGCTATACGCCCCGAAGCTTAATGTTGGAAGAGTTGTTGCGCCGCCACGGTTGAAAGTTCCTGTTACAGTAACATTACCGTTAAAAGTTTTAGTACCGCCCGTGCCGCTGACCAATAGATTAGCATAAGTTCCGCCTGGGATTGTTTGATTTCCGGAATTATTAAATGAGTATGAACCAAAGGTTGAACTCGTGACTGTAGAAAATCCGGGAAAAATATTTGTAAAGTCAGTCGTACTCATTTGAGTTTGAATCCCCACAATACCCCCGCCGGTATTGTTTATCTGAACTGAACTGCTTCCGTTTCCTGTTATTGTATATCCGAGCAAATCAAGCGTCAACTTTGCAACAGTTGTATTAGTAAATATAAGATTGCCTGAAATTACAATCGACGCCCCTAATGAATTTGTCCAATCAGAAGAAGCACTTGATGGAGATTTTAAACCAAGATTCCCGTATGTTTGTGAATTAGGCAGCGCAGTAACTATTGTTGAGACACTATTATTTTTGTAAGTTATTGTTGTGTTGTTTGGCGAGTTAATAACTGACCATGTCCAAGTCCCGGAAGAATTCGATACTGCCGAAGCAAGAGCAGTAGCCCCTGTTTTTGCAAACTCAAATGTTGCTCCATCGGCCAATGTAAAAGTTTTTGAAGCAGTCCCTATAACACCACCGGTAGTTGAAGAAAATACTAGCGAAGCACTCGTACCCGAAATAGTTATATCACTATCCGTTGTTAGCGTATAACTGCTCCCCAGCAAAATACCATTGCAGATGATACTGCCATTAAGGGCAATGCTTGCTCCAAGTCTGAGCGAACCACCATTGTTTATTGTGGTCGAGTGAACACTTGCATTCGTCGAAATAGTAATCGTTGCACCGCTGGGAATAACCACATCATCATTTATTACCGGAATTACTCCGCCCGCCCACGCAGCAGTTGTATTCCATGCAAACGCACCTGCATTTGCAGTTACGATTGTTACTGAAACAAGCGACCCGTTATTAGTAATTGTTCCTCCAAGCGTTGAACCATTCGCAAGCCTCACCGTCCCTCCGCTGCTAATAGTGGTTGCATGAACTGTAACACTTGATGTAATTGTAATAATTGAACTGCTCGGAATAATAACATCATCATAA
>CAIWTC010000176.1 GCA_903915485.1 uncultured Ignavibacteriales bacterium
GTTTATAATTCTCTCGGTCAGGTTATCTCCGAACTTGTGAACGAAGAAAAACCCGCGGGAAATTTTTCAGTTCAGTTCAACGCAGCAAATCTTCCGAGCGGAGTATATTTTTATTCATTGAAGTCGGGCGGGTTTGTTGAGTGCAAGAAATTGATTTTGTTAAAATAAATTTTTAAGGAGGAATAAATGAAAAAGTTTTTATTAATAATGGTATTTATTTTTTCGGGAATAATTTATTCCCAGGACTTTTGGCAGCGCACAAACGGACCATGGTCGTCTGTTGAAACCCTGTTTCCTAGGAAAAGCGGGGTAGTACTTGCGGGGTCAGCAGGCGGATATTACCGTTCCACCAATAACGGAAATGATTGGCAAAAATATTCAACAACTAAATACACCGGTGTATTCAATAGCGATCCTTCTGGCAATTATTTATACATTTATTCCGGAACTAGAATAATCCGTTCTTCGGATGATGGGATTAGCTGGGACAGTCTTGCAATTATGCCAAAAGGTTTTATGGTGTTTGATTCGCAGGGGAAAATATATTATTACTATCAAGATGGCACTTCTGCATACTTTGGATTCACTTCTTCAGATGGTGGCTACACATTTTCTCCGGCATCTATAACGGTTCCAACCGGAGTAACTTATGTGTATTATTTTGCTATCAATATGAAAGGTGATATGTTCTTAGTAGGCACAAGCGCCGGTAGCAATTATATATACCGTTCAACAAATGGCGGGGTAAATTGGGTAAAACTAATTAATGGAATTCAATTAGTCAGCGGATATTTTACATCTTTGAAGATAAAACAGGATGGGACTTTATTTGTTACCTCAAACACGGCTGGAATTTTCCGCTCAACTGATAACGGAAATTCATGGGCGCAGACGAATTATGGCCTTTGGGATTCCAATGTTACCTCATTTGAAATAATGGGCAGGGATACACTTCTTGCGGGTACAAAAACTGCGGGAATGTTTTATTCCACGGATAACGGAACTACCTGGGTTGAAACAAGCAGTGCCTTATTAAATGTTAGCATCAATTACTTTGCTGTGACTGGCTCCGGGGAAATACTTGCAGCCACTCCTAAAGGTGTATACCGTACTTCTGATTTAGGAACTTCCTGGAATATTTCCACAAAAGGAATATCCAGCGGAACTATAGATGCCATAACCGCAGATAAAAACGGGGATGTATATTGTGCGGGCGAATATCAGGGGATATTCCGCTCTACGGATAGAGGAGAAAACTGGGTAAAAGTAAACGACAGCCTTGCGGATAACTTGACATCCTATTTGGGTTTTACGGCTTCAGGTGCATTTTATAGAATCTATAATTTAATGTTTTTCAAATCTGTGGACAAAGGAGTTTCCTGGAAACAAATTGTGTATTATGGAGGGAATAATTGTTTAATATCGAAAGACAACACGATTTATTTATTCCGCACCACGAACTTTGATTATTCATATTCAAAAGACGAAGGCAGCACCTGGCAGGATGTTGCAACACCATTACCGATAGTAGGTTCGTTAAATATAAACCCTGTTACCGGGTCATATTTCATCGGGGTAGGATATAACCAAATAAATGGGAAACCCTCTATCGGATATTCTAGTGACGGAGGTAATACCTGGACTATCCGAAGTAATGGAATATATCTATATCCGGATGTGTTATCAATAGTATTCAATTCTAAAGGGCATATATTTATCCTTACGAATGATTCATCCAAAGTTTACCGTTCCACTGATGATGGACTTAATTGGGTTAAAGTTTTTACAGGTAGTTCAATCAAATTCCAATCACTATTAATAGATTCAAACGATCGAATATACGGCGGAGGTACCGGAATACTTGTGTCTGAAGACAACGGGGATTCGTGGAGAACAATGATTTCCGGTATTCCTGTTAAATCAATGGCTATGTCGGATGATGGATATATTTATCTTGGGACAAACGGAAACGGAGTTTATAGAACAACAACTTCAACAGTAGGTGTTAAGGACAGAGTAACACAATTACAAAACTATAGTTTATCACAAAACTACCCCAACCCGTTCAACCCGAATACAACCATCAGTTATTCCATACCCGAAAGAGGAAATGTAAAGTTAACAGTTTATAATTCTCTCGGTCAGGTTATCTCTGAACTTGTGAACGAAGAAAAACCCGCGGGAAATTTTTCAGTTCAGTTCA
>CAIWTC010000177.1 GCA_903915485.1 uncultured Ignavibacteriales bacterium
CCGTCTTCGCCGACATAAGTCAGGCCGAATCTCTCAGGTAAATTAAAATCGAACTGAACTGTGCTCATCTGCCATTCACGGTTTAGAGCATCTTTTATTTTAATATCAATCTTAGGACCGTAGAATGCGCCGCCGCCTTCATCAACTTCGTAAGGAATTTCCATTGTTTCCAATGCATGCTTGATTACATCGGTTGCTTTGGTCCATAATTTATCGTCGCCGACTGCCTTTTCAGGTTTAGTCGAAACATAATATTTTAATTCAGTGAAACCGAAATCAGCCCACATTGTTTGTGCAAAGCGGACAACTTCTTTAATTTCATCTTCAATCTGTTCGTAAGTACAAAAGATATGTGCATCATCCTGTGTAAATCCGCGGACTCTCATCAGGCCATGTAACACACCGCTTTTTTCATAACGGTAAACAGTTCCAAGCTCTGCCCATCTTAATGGTAAGTCTCTGTATGAATTCAGTTTGTTCTGATAAATCATAATGTGGAAAGGACAGTTCATCGGCTTGATGAAATAATCCTGTTCATCAACCTTCATGCTTGCATACATGCTGTCGTTATAAGTTTCAAGATGTCCTGAAGTTTCCCACAACCAGCTTCTGCCCATGTGAGGTGAATAAAGCATTTCATAACCATTTGCAAGATGGAAATTGCGCCAGTAGTTTTCAATCTCTAAGCGGATGCGTGCACCCTTAGGATGCCAGTAAACCAAGCCCGCGCCGGCCTCTTCATGCAGACTGAATAAATCCAACTGCTTGCCGAGTTTTCTGTGGTCGCGTCTTTTTGCTTCTTCTAAGAAAGCTAAATGCTCATCAAGCATTTTCTTTTTAGGGAAAGTGATACCGTATATTCTTTGCAGTTGTTTTCTCTTCTCGTCGCCTCTCCAATATGAACCGGAAACGCTTAGAAGTTTAACATACTTAATTTTTCCTGCTGAAGGTAAATGAGGACCGGTACATAAATCAGTGAAGCCGCCTTCTTTATACAAACTGATTGCGCCAAGATTTTCATCCAACTCACTAATGATTTCAACTTTATAAGGGTCTTTAACTTCGCCGAAATATGCGAGCGCATCTGATTTGGAAAGTTCCGAACGGACGAACGAATTGTTCTGTTTGGAAAGTTCCATCATCTTGAATTCAATAGCGGTCAAATCATCATCGGTAAGTTTTTTCTCGATGTCGAAATCATAGTAGAATCCGGTATCAATTGCAGGACCTACGCCGAATCTTGCTTCGGGGTAGAGTGCCTGAATAGCGTGTGCCATCAAGTGTGAAGATGAATGCCAATAGACATGTTTTCCGTCTGCAGAATCAAACATAACAAATTCGATTGAACAGGAAGAATTCAGCGGGGTAGATAATTCTTTGACTGTCCCGTTGATTTTAGCGGCAAGCGCGTCATCAGCCAAACGGGAAGAAATGGATTGAGCAACTTCAAAAGCGCTCACTCCTGAAACAAATTCTTTACTGTTTCCGTCAGGAAAAGTTATTGTTATGTTACTCATTGTAAAAGTTGAGGTATATTTAAAAAAAAACGGAGTTACCTCCGAAAAATTGTGGGCTCTATAGGACTCGAACCTATGACCTTCTGCACGTCAAGCAGACGCTCTAGCCAACTGAGCTAAGAGCCCAACA
>CAIWTC010000178.1 GCA_903915485.1 uncultured Ignavibacteriales bacterium
CAGGGAATGCTTGAGAAATACGGCGTTGCAGCAGATGTATATAGCGTAACAAGCTACAAAGAACTTCGCCGCGATGCATTGGATTGCGAAAGATGGAACCTTCTTCATCCGACAGAAAAGCCAAAAGTTCCTTATATATCATCTTTGTTTAAAGAAGATGATTCAGTTTATGTTGCATCATCGGATTATGTAAAAACACTTCCTGATTCAATTTCAAAATGGCTGCCTAAGAATTTAGTTTCACTAGGCACTGATGGTTTCGGAAGAAGCGAAGGCCGCGCTGAGTTAAGAGACTTTTTTGAAGTTGATTCAAGATATGTCACTATAGCCGCTCTTTATGCGCTTGCAAAAGAAGGAAAAATAAAAATGACAGTCGTAGCAAAGGCAATCAAAGAGCTTAGTGTTGACCCTGAAAAATTAAACCCAATGATATCGTAGGTGTAGAAATGTCAAAAGAATTTATGTTGCCTGAATTAGGCGAGAATATTGAATCTGCAGATGTTCTGCATGTACTGGTAAAAAAAGGCGATGTAGTCGCAGTCGACCAATCCGTAATTGAAATTGAAACCGACAAAGCAACTATTGAAGTGCCATCATCGATTGCGGGCGTGATAAAAGATGTTTACTGCAAAGACGGAGATAAAGTAAAGGTTGGACAAGTAGTGTTTTCGATTGAGGCGGATTCATCTGCGGCTGTTATAGCTGAAGAAGAACTATCTCCTGTGCAGAACGCTGAAGTCGTAACTGAAACAGTTGCTGTTGCTGCTGCCAAGACAGAAGAAGTCTCAACCACAGTCGGAGTAAGCAGTATTTTAGAAATGACTCTTCCTGAACTTGGAGAAAACATTGCCACCGCAGATATCTTAAAAGTACTTGTGAAAGTCGGCGACAAAATCAAAAATGATGATGTCGTTCTTGAAATTGAGACTGACAAAGCAACAATTGAAGTACCGTCGGTTATTTCCGGTATAGTTACTGAAGTATTTGTTAAAGAGGGACAGAAAGCAACTGTAGGTCAGGTTGTTCTTAAAGCTGCCGCAAATGCAGTTAAGCCATTGGTTTCTGCTCCTGCTGCAAAACCTATTCCTCAGCAGCCGGTTGTTGCAAAAACTGAACCTGTCCAAGATGCGCCCAAAGCTAACTTGCCAGCCTCAGCAAGATTTACTCCTAATGATTTTCAACCCGGAATACTTGCTAACCCCGCTCCTGCAGCCCCTTCCGTAAGAAGGATTGCCCGTGAACTTGGAATCGACATTAACAATGTCAAAGGTTCCGGAGAACATGGTCGCATTTCTATGGACGATGTGAAGGCATATGTAAAGAGTTTGAATCTAGAAGCAAGAGCATCGGGTGGATTCAGCGGAGGAGTTAAAGCAGAACCACTTCCTGACTTTACAAAATTTGGAAATGTCGAACGCAAAGCAATGTCGAACATCCGTTCGAAAACAGCGGAACATCTTAGCTATTGCTGGGCAACTATCCCGCATGTCACACAGTTTGATAAAGCAGATATAACAGAACTCGAAAACTTCAGAAAAGCATTTACAGGTGTCGACGGAAATCCTGTTAAGCTGACTGTTACTGCAATTCTTATAAAAGTTATTGCAGCAGCATTAAAGAAATTTCCTCAGTTCAACAGCAGTGTTGATATGGATGGTAAATCAATTATTTACAAAGATTACTTCAATGTTGGAATTGCAGTCGATACAGAACGCGGTCTTATCGTACCGGTAATTAAAAATGCTGATAAGAAAAGCTTAACCGAAATATCGGCGGAGTTAGGTGTCATCTCGGAAAAAGCAAGAGCCAGAAAAATTTCCCCCGATGATTTGCAGGGCGGATGCTTTACGATATCCAACCTCGGCGGAATTGGCGGGACATATTTCACACCGATAGTAAACTCACCTGAGGTCGCAATCCTAGGTGTGTCTCGCGGCGGTTACGAGCAGGTGTATCAATACGGAGGTTTTACTCCACGACTGATGCTGCCGCTTTCACTATCTTATGACCACAGAGTAATAGACGGTGCTGATGGAATCCGTTTCTTAAGATGGATAGTAGAAAATCTTGAACAGCCATTAAAAATGTCAATCGAAGGATAATGCAATTATGAGTAAAGCGCAATTAGTAGTTATTGGTGCGGGTCCGGGAGGATACGCAGCAGCATTTGCAGCAGCAGACCTCGGCATGCAGGTGACTTTGATAGACAAAGAAAAAAATCCCGGCGGAGTTTGTCTTTACCGAGGATGTATTCCTTCAAAGGCCTTGCTTCATATTGCAAAACTTCTTGATGAAACAAAAGAAGCGTCGCATTGGGGAATAGAATTTGGTGAACCTAAAATTGATTTGGATAAATTAAGAGATTTCAAAAACAAAGTCGTGAATAAACTTACCGGCGGCTTGGGAATGCTCTCAAAGCAGCGGAAGATAAATTACATTCAGGGAAC
>CAIWTC010000179.1 GCA_903915485.1 uncultured Ignavibacteriales bacterium
AGTAAATCAGGAACAACCTGCAGGAACACACTCAACAAGTTTCTCAGGCGAAGGGCTATCAAGCGGAGTTTACTTCTACACAATCCGCGCAGGAGAGTTTACTGCAAGCAGGAAAATGCTATTAATTAAGTAAAGTTGTCGGAACTGTGATTTGCATGATTGGAATGATTAGTATGATTTTAGTAGAGAGAGAATTATATTAGTCAAATCAAAAGCATTAAATTTCAGTTCAGACATATTCAATATTTAGAGTTAACAAAAATCACTCTAATCACATAAATCAAATGAATCAAAGTTCAGACAATTTATTAAAAGGTTAAATTATGAAATATAAATTATTAGGCAGAAGCGGATTAAGAGTTTCACAATTATGTTTAGGATGCATGGGATTCGGCGAGGAATGGGGCTTCGGCGGCAACAAGGAAGACAGCCGTAAAGTCTATCAGAAATTTATTGACGGCGGCGGAAACTTCATCGACACTGCCAACCGCTACACAGAAGGCACAAGCGAAAAATATCTAGGAGAGTTCATTGCCGGAATGCGTAATGAAGTTGTGCTGGCAACAAAATATTCACTCTATTCAAAAAGAGGCAGTATCAACGAATGCGGCAATTCGCGAAAGAATTTAATCGCATCACTTGAAGGCAGCCTCAAGCGCCTTAACACTGATTATGTTGATGTTCTCTATCTGCACGCATGGGATTTTATGACACCCATTGATGAAGTCCTCCGTTCACTGGATGATTTAGTCCGTGCCGGCAAAATACTTTACGCGGCAATTTCAGATACCCCCGCATGGATAATCTCCCGCGCAAACACGATGGCTGATTTTCAAGGATGGAGTCCATTCGTTGCAGTGCAGTTGGAATACAGTTTAATCACCCGCGACGCAGAGCGCGATTTAATCCCGATGACAAAAGCACTTGACCTTGCAGTAACATCATGGGGTCCGCTTGCAGGCGGCGCATTGACAGGCAAGTACCTGGAAGATGACGGAACGCCCAAGCGCTTGAAAGAAGGCAGCAAACGCCTGAACGATAAATCAGTCGCAATAGCAAAAGAAGTAGTAAGAGTAGCAAAAGAAATCGGATGCTCGGCATCGCAAGTTGCACTCGCATGGCAGTATCACAAATCACCTAACATCATCCCGATAGTCGGCGCACACAAAGAAACCCAAATAGCAGATTGCCTCGGCAGCATCGACATTAAACTTTCAGCAGAACAATACAATGCCCTTGAAGAAGTAAGCAAAATAGAGTTAGGATTTCCGCACGATTTCCTAACCGGTGATGTAGCAAAGAATGTTCTCTTCGGCGGAACATTCGAATCAATTGAGAACCACAGGAAGTTGTAAATAGTATATAAATTAACGGATAATTTGAAACCTGAAGGGGTGACATTACTGTAACAGGTGTAGTGAAGAAACTATAAAACCCCAGACGGGTGATACTATTCTTGATTGTTATACGAAAATTAATAATGTCACCACTCCGTGGTTAGCTTTTCGGTTCTATAATATTACAATAATTTCATCCCTTCGGGATTTTAGAAAAAATGATATTAATAAGAGCATCAGAACCCTGAAAGGTTGATATTATTGTAACCGAAGCCCCGAAGGAACCATAAAACACCAACGGGGTGGCATTATTCATCTGACATCCGTAAACTAATTTGCGTTTCTGTAGTCCCGTAGGGACGAAATATCTGTAGAAATAGAAATGCCGAATAATGCTGAAGCGCCGTAGGTGCGGAATATTTGTGATTGCTTATTTAATTAGGAAAGATGCCTCTCCAATGGAGCTTAATGAGCATTCGTTGATACCCG
>CAIWTC010000180.1 GCA_903915485.1 uncultured Ignavibacteriales bacterium
AGATATATTCATTTAATAAAATAAGACTAATCGTAGCTCTTTAACTAATATTAAATACCTAAAGATTAACGTAAATCAATTGTAATTATCGAAAATTCAATAAGTATTGTTTAGGGAGTGTGGAGTTCAATTAGTATGCACACGAAAAATCTACTTTAAGCGCATATACTCAATGTAAAATCACCGAGGGAATAGCTTCTAATGTAAGTTTATACCGATAATCAGACTGTAAGTGAAGCCAGAAAATCGTCTACAAGTTTGTTAAATATTTCAGGCCGCTCAAAATAAACTGAATGCCCCGCTTTCGGGACGCGATTTATCTTTGAATTACTAATCAATGAAGATGCTGCTTCTGCTGCTGCCGGCGGGAAGACTATATCCTCATCCCCCACTATAAAAAGCACTGGTATTTTCAAATTTGTTAAAGCATTTGGGGCAAGCGTTCTTGAACTTCTTATATCTTTTCGTACTTTATCCTTGTAGGGAGTTGGAGTGAGGTCATAAATCTGTTTATAAAGGAAATTCATTTCTGGCTGTTCCATAGCCATTCGGGGACCTGTTGCAGCCAATAGCCCTTTTGATTTTAATTCGCTAGTAATTTTTTCTGAAATGCTTTTCCATTTGTCAAGCTTTTTTATTTGCGGATGTTCTATTACACTATAGTTTAATTCACCGGTAGTAGATGCCAAAACTAATGAGCGGATAGATGAGTTTTCTCTTAATGCATAATTTAATGATGTCCATCCACCCATTGATTGAGCAACTAAATTTATATCTTTTAGTCCAAGATGATTAATCAGCGCAGAAAGGTCATCTGCAAATGCTTTTGCCCCAATTTTACCGGAAAGATTTTTGGATAATGAAAATCCACGATGAGAAAAAGTAACACAAGTAAATCGATCTATGAAATACGGAATCTGCTTCCACCATGATAAATGATTACCACCCAAACCATGGGCGAATATTAAGGGAGGGCCGCTTCCATATACTTCATAATATATTTCGGCATCCTCAAGGATCAAGTAATCCTGAATGTGGTTTACTCTCCCAATAGGGGAAGAAATATTCGTTTTTTCTGTAGATGGTATATTTGAGTTATCAATCATTTTTTACCTAACATTTGTATTATTCAGTCCCTTTTATTGATTTAGATAAACTTTTGAAACAACAATTTACAGGACATTATTAAATATAACATTATTATTTCGCGATTCGTTCTCCGACGGAAAAATTAATTAGAATTAAGAAGTGCTTTTTTCTTTTCTAATTCATCCCACCTCAAGTACAGTTTTTCTGCTTCACTTTTTGCCAATTCAAGTTTTAAGTTAAGTTCAGTAATTTGATCTGAATATTTATCATAAAAATCATGCGAGGCAAAAATAGACTCAATTCTTTCGACTTCTGTTTCGGCCGCCTCAATTGCGGGCTGTATTAATTCAAGCTCTTTGTTCTCCGCCCATGATAGTTTTTTCACAGTTTGTTTTTGTTTTGCGGATTCTTTGCGAACTGCAAGCGCTGCATTATCACTTTCAATCTTCAAAGCATTTAGCCTGGAGGTGCGCTTCTCAACATAATAATCGTAATTGCCTTCACTGATATATACTTCGCCGTTTCCTTCAAGTGCGAGAATCGTATCACATACTCTGTTTAAGAAATATCTATCGTGACTTACTATAGTGACACATCCCTCAAAACCTGAGAGAGCCTCTTCAAGAATCCTTAATGTTGGCAAGTCCAAATCATTTGTCGGCTCATCGAGTAAAAGGAAGTTACCTCCGTTTTTTAGAATACTTGCCAGAGTGAGACGGCTTTTTTCACCACCGGAAAGTTTACCAACTTTGGTATTGATGCGGTCATCAGAAAACAAAAAGCGGCGCAGATAAGTCCAGACCGGAATAGTTTGTCTTCCAAACCTTACCACTTCAGAGCCTTCACCGATTGCCAGCATCACGGTGTCTTCATCATTCAACAAAAGCCTTGCCTGATCTACATAATTAAACTCTGTCCGCTCACCATGCTCAATAACACCACTTGTGGGACGAAGTTCACCTAGAAGCAATTTAAGTAAAGTTGTTTTGCCGACACCATTCTTCCCTACTATACCAATTTTCTTGCCGCGTTCGAAGCAGTAAGTGAACATATCGAAAAGTTGTTTTCCTCCAATTTTCATCCCGACTTCTTTTAAGTCCAGAACTTTATTTCCAAGCCTTTCAGGGCTCGGGATGATGAGTTCAACATCCAATTCTTTTTCAAGAGATGGTGCAGATGCCGCCTCATAATAATCATCAATTCTACTTTTAGCTTTTGTTCTTCTTGCACGCGGTCCTCTGCGCATCCACTCGAGTTCCCGTTTCAAAAAGCTTTGCCGTTTTTTTTCGTCAACTTCAGCAACTGCTTCTCGAATTGATTTATTTATTAGATAATCAGTATAGTTTCCACGGTGCGAAATAAATGTTCCATCTGAAAGTTCAACAATGCTTGTTGCAATTCTATCAAGGAAGTATCTGTCGTGCGTAACGAAGATACAGGTACCTTTATAACCTGCCAAATATTTCTCAATCCATTCGATTGAGTCAGTATCAAGATGATTAGTAGGTTCATCTAATATAAGTAAATCGGGTTCTGATATGAGCGACCGGCAAAGTGCAACACGGCGTTTTTCTCCTCCTGAAAGAGTTGCAATATCGCGTGCGCCATCAGGAGTATGAAGTTCTTTCATTAGTAGATTTATTTTGCGTTCTAAGTTCCAACCGTCGTGCCGTATGATTTCTTCTTCAATTAAATGGTGATGCTTTGAGTCAATGGAGTGATCCTCATACTGCAGAAGTAAGTTACGGATATATGCCGCCCCTGATAATATATTTTCATATACATTGATTGATTCATCTAATGTAAATTCCTGCGAAAGAAATCCGACACGCAAATCTTTTCTGCGCGCAACTTCACCGGAATCAGCATCCAAAGTGCCCGAAAGTATTTTGAGAAAAGTAGATTTACCGGCACCGTTACGGCCCACAAGACCAATGCGGTCCTCTTCGTGTACCGTCAATGATGCTTTGTCAAGGACAATTTGAGGACCATAAGCAACGGATAACTCCATTGCTGTAAGAATAACTGGTTTAACGGATTCGGCAGACGCCATTTATGCTTTAAGACTCCAAATAAATATTTTTGAAGCCTTAATATAAGGAAATAAGATGAGGATTTCTTTGAAGAACATGATTAAAGAGTATGAGTTTAAGACAGTAGGATTGTGGTAAGGTTTATTACATCAAGACATTATGCCTATTTTTGCGACATTATCTTTATAGCAAAATGTTCCTATGTTAACTTTCAAATCACACTCATCTGGTTCTCCGCCACTAAGCCACTTAACTATTGCGCGCGGTACATTTGCCCCGGCAAGTTGAGAGAAAGGATAACATCCTCCGAAGCGTGGGTTTAGGTCCAAAGCATATACTTTGTCTTCACTAAACATGCAGTCAACATTGCAATTTGCGGGATGCCTTAAAGTCTCGCCTATTTGTTTTCCAAGTTTCAAAATCGGTTCATGTGATTCGAAAACTATTGGGTTTGATTCTCCCGCAATAATTCCAAGTTTATGCTTTATAAATGTTGCACGGTGATTTCCATTCAAATCGTTCACTACATCAAGACCATACTCAACACCATTTATTTTGCTTTGAATAATTGATGCATGTTTTATATCAGCAGAGATAGTATTCTTTAAGAATGATTTACGAATTACTTTATCAGACACCGCCAAATATAAATCTAACTCAGATTCATCCTCAGCAATGAATACGCCAATGGACCCCATGCCAAAACGAGGCTTGATAACTACAGGATATGAACATTCACCCTTATTAATACTGTTAATAAACTCTTGCTTCGATAAAAAACTTTGCGGTGTAAGAATATTATTCTTTTCCATGTATAGATGTGTCAGCCATTTATCATTACAGGCCTCAACTATATCATAGTCAGCAACTATAATCTTAATTCCGTGGGAAAGAAATTCACTTTTAGCTTTGCTAAATACCGGTAAGTTCAAATCTGTTAAAGGGATTACTGCGTTTATCTTGTTCTCAATGCAATAATTAAGAATAGAATCTTTATAGCCCGGAGAAAACATAGTTGGAGAGATGAAATATTTATCAGCAACTAACATTGCTGGCTGCATTTCAGAATTTGAGGCATGAACCTCCCCTTGGCCTGCAAGTGCATCCTGAAAATACTCAATTAAATAAGCGCGTTTACCGATTGGCAGCAATAAAATATTCATAATCCTATATCATTTTTTTATCTATCAGTTCTAAATTTAATAAAGATAATCGATTATTCTAAGACCCACCTCATATATTTTTGCCGGAAGTGCATTTATTTACAACTTTTGCAAATTTATTTGCCCATTCTTTATTTAATCTCTAATTTTATACTCGTAATCATGTTTTATCGGAATTATACTATGAAATCATTATTATCATCAAGCTTATTTGCGATACTCATCTGCAGCACTGTAATTGCTCAGAGTTTATATTCGCCTGACAAATCAAATTGCGTAACTTTTACTTTGTCCTCCAAAGGCAATGCACTGTATGAAATAAGTCATAATGGAAAAATTGTCGTCGCCCCCAGCGCGTTAGGAGTTGAATTGAAAGAAGTTGGCAATTTTAATGAAGGGTTCAAGATTGCTTCCATCGACACATCTTCATTTGATGAAACATGGAACCCGGTCCTTGGCGAATATAAGTCCATTAGGAATCATTACAATGAACTCAACATCAACCTTTCTAAAACTGATTCACACGATAAAATATTTTTACTTACAATCAGATTCCGTGCTTATGATGACGGAGTAGGTTTCCGATATGAATTTCCCAAGCAGCCAAACTTAAACTATTTCACACTGATTGAAGAGAACACTACTTTTCAACTTACGGGGAATCATAAAACATTTTGGGTCCCCGGTGACTTTGATTCACAGGAATACAGATACAGCACAACTCCCCTATCTGAGGTCCACTCATTCATGGGGAAAAATGATAATGCTGTCGGTACTAAATCAATCTTAAACGACAGCACTGTTCAATCTCCCCTGCTGTTAAAATCAGCCGACGGGCTTTATATAAGTATTTTTGAAGCGGCATTAATTGACTATCCCGCAATGCATTTGCTTGTTGACCGCACCAACTTTAAGTTAAAATCATTTCTTGCCCCTAATGCAGTGGGGAGCAAAGCGTTTCTTCAGTCTCCATTCACAACGCCTTGGAGAACAATAACTGCAAGTGAAAACGCAGCAGACATTATTTCTTCTCACCTGATTTTGAATCTAAATGAACCTTGTAAATTGAAAGATGTAAGTTGGATTAAACCTCAGAAATTTGTTGGTATATGGTGGGAGATGCATGTAGGGAAATCATCATGGAATTATTCTGATACTTTTAATCTTAAATTATCAGAAACAAATTGGAGTATGCTAAAACCAAATGGCCATCATGGAGCAACCACCAAAAGAACAATGCAATACATTGATTTTGCATCAAAACATAAAATTGACGGGGTGCTCGTTGAAGGATGGAATATTGGATGGGAAGATTGGTACGGGAATAACAAAGAAGAAGTTTTTGATTTTGTAACTCCATATCCTGACTTCGATGTTAAAAAACTTCAGAGATACGCTAAATCAAAAAATGTAAAATTGATTATGCATCATGAGACTTCGGCATCTGCAACAAATTACGAAAGAAGAATGGACACTGCATTCAAGTTCATGGCGGCGCATGGATATAACTCTGTTAAGACAGGATATGTAGGTAAAATTATTCCACGAGGAGAGTATCACGATGGACAGTGGATGGTTAATCATTACCTTCGTGTAGCTCAAAAGGCGTCAGATTATAAAATTATGGTTGATGCCCA